>DUUU01000245.1 GCA_012841485.1 Armatimonadota bacterium | reverse complement strand
GACAAAGCGCGCCAGCACCATCGTGTAGGAGTGGACCCCAGTCGCGCCGCGCACCATCGCCGACATGACCGCGAAGAACACGGCCGAGAGAAGCATCATCCAGATGCCCTTACGTGCGATCATCACCCGTACGTTCGCTCCCGTCCCTTCCGAAAGCAGCTTCACCCGCATGAACTCACGACGCGGGCGTGAGCATCCGCGCGTATCGGGCCGCCTGGAGCAGCGCAGGCGCAAACACCCGCGCCTATCGGGCCGCGTGTACTATCGCGCGGCCAATCGCCAACCGGGCTTACCCTGGTCACGGCGAGGCGGTCGACGCTTCGCCCGCGCTCTCCGCTTCCTTCTTTCGGCCGGCTTTCAAGTAGGTGACCGTCATCCACCCAACCACGCCCAGACCGACCACCAGAGCCCCCGCGAAGATGGCGAAGACACCCCACTGCGGCTGGACCGCCAGCGTCTCCGGGTTGAAGTGCGGGGCAACGTAGCTCAGGCGAACCTGATGCCTCAGGATCGCCATGCACGCCAGCGTGCCCGCCATGGCGGCGGTGCCAAGCCACAGGTGGATGCGTAGCAGCCCGATCGCACCGACACCCAACAGGATAGCGAGGCCGAGCAATACGAGCGAGGGCGTCACTCCGCCTGAGAAGAGGCCGAGCACCGGCTTGGGAAGCGAGAAGAGAAACCAGGTGCCAACCGCCAGGTTCACGGCGGTGGCGCCCGTGAAGAGGCCGATGCCCTGCCGGCGCATCCAGGCAGCGAACTCCGGGGCAACCAGAACCTGGGCCCGGGAAAGCACGGCGGTCCAGACGCCGGTCACGGCCAGGGCGCCCACCAGCATATGCGCGATTCGGGGCCACACCGCCGGGTCGGCCAGGTTCACATACAGACCCGCCGTGCTCCGGGCGTAGATGCCGCTCCACTTCTCGGGCGAGAGCATGAGCAGGACGTTCATCACCCAGAGCGTGCCAACTGCGACAAACGCCACGGCGCTCGCTGCAGCCACCCAGGGCTGATGCTTCCCTAGCACCCGCGGCGCCAGCGCACAGGCGTAGTAGCCATAATAGCCAGCGATCAGCAGCGGCACCACGCCCAGCCACAGCCACGCCATCAACACCGACGACGTGTAGAAGAGCTGGCCATAGACCACCTGGACGAAGAGGAGCGGGGCGACCCCAGTGGTAATGGCAAAGGCCGTCGCCGGCGGGAGCGCCCGGGAAAGCACCTGGCTCAGGCGGCGCTGGTTCTCATCCTGCCGGCCACGAAAAGCGGCCACCGCGGCCAGGATGCCGCCACCGAGGGTGAAGCTCATCGGCACCAGATGGAGCGTGAAGGTCAGCAGCAACAGGAAATGAACGAGCCAGATGGGCGCCGGCACCGGCACCGCGTCGGGGAGCGGCATGATCGGCATCATCGCTTCACCTCCGTACCGGGCAGCTCGGCTGCGGGAGCCAGAGCGGTGGTTTCGGGGCGCCCGCCCAGGTTCGATCCCACCGGTTGCGGGGCTGCTCCGGTCAGGCGGACGAGCCATGCCGCCAGCGCGGCCCGCTCCTCGCGCGTTCCCATGAAGGGCGGCATATACGGCTTCAGCGTATCCAGGCGCTGCAGCTGGTAGTCCGTATACGCTTCATCCCAGCCGGTCATCAGCGGGAGCACGCCGTTATAGCCCCGCAACGTGTGGCAGCTTCTGCACTGGAGCCGGAACAGATCCTCGCCAGCGGCGATGCGGTTGTGCGGGGTCACTTCCTTCTCGCAGCTCCACAGCGCGCTCTTCAGCACGCCGGTGCGCAGCACCGCATCCTTCTCGGCCGCTCGCACGTGATTGAGATACATGTAGTCATAGATAATGTAGGGCTTGCGCACGGCTTCACGCACCATCTCCGTGGACCCGGTCACCAGGATCCCGAGGACCAGGAGCAGGGCCGCGTAGCTGGTGCCAAACTGCTGCGGCCGCAGGTACGGCCCGAAGAGACTGAAGGCGACGATGATCGCCGATAGCGTCACCCCAAGTGCCGTGAAGATCATCACGGGCGCCGCGCCTCCCATGGGGAGCTGGCGGGCGAGTGGGGGCAGGCTCGCCATGAACCAGATCGCACCCACCGGGAGGACCGCCGTTCCAGCCAGAACCCATTTCGCCGCGTAGCGCGTGACCCGATGGCGAAACTCGCCTTGCGCCATCAGCGACGACGTCAGGAGCGAATAGAGGCCGGCCAGGGCGATGGAGACACCGGTGCGCATCAGGAGCGAAGCTGGCATGGCTGGATTGAAATAGGCCGACCAGAACGACTGGTTTTCCAGCCACCGGCCCGGCGTCACCATGAAGGTGAGGATGCCGTTGATCACCAGCAGGCTGAGCCACGCGCCAGCGAAATAGATCCATCCGAAGGTGAGGTGAGTCCGCGGTTCCAGGCGGTCCCAGCCATAGACATAGAAGAGGGCCGCGGCGATCTCCACGAAGAAGAAGGTCCACTCGATTGCCCAGCCCCAGACGAAGATGTGGATCAGCGCCGAGGTGCCGGTCGGATGTACCAGGCCGATGATCCACCAGATGCCTACGCCTGTCACCGCGCCTAGCACGAGCGTGAGGAGCACGAAGAAGGTAGAGTGCTTCCGTGTATAGGCGAGGAGCTCTGTGTCCCCCTCCCGATAGGCCTTGCGCTCCGTCAGGGCAAGAAAGAGCCCGCCGCCGACCGCAAAATGGGAGATGAAGACGTGCAGAACAGCGATCGCTGCGATCAGCATGCCGCCCCCAAGCAGCGGCACCTCCCAGACAGGGTAGTTCATACCCTTCGATCCCCTCTCAGGTTCGATATGCGGGGTACAAGTTCCATTGTAGCAACCG
>DUUU01000244.1 GCA_012841485.1 Armatimonadota bacterium | reverse complement strand
TCGTCTCCTCGGCCAGCGCCATCCTCTACCGCAACCCGCAGGCGGGCAACGAGGAGCTGTTCGCCGAGACGCGCGCGCACCCGGACCGGCTCATTCCCTTCGCGGTGATCAACCCCACCTACGCCGATTGGGAGCACGGCCTCGCCGTCTGTTGCGAGGAGTTTGGCATCCGTGGGCTGCGCCTCTACCCGAAGTACCACCGCTACTCGCTGGGAGACGCCAACGGAAAGGCGCTCATCGAGGCGGCTATGGCACGGGGATTGGTGATCTCGGTGCCCCTGCGCGTGGAGGACTACCGCCAGCGTTCCTGGCTCCTCGACATTCCCGACGTCACCGCGCACGAAGTCGCGGAGGCCGCCCGGGCGCACCCCAAGGCGAAGTTCCTCCCGGTGAACGGCATGGGCTACCTGCACACCGCGTTCGGGAAGCCGGGCGAGGCGCAAGGCGACTACGCCCTGGAGATCTCGCGCCTCACCGCCGTGCTCCAGGAGGAGCTGCAGAAGCTGATCGCCGCCGTCGGCCCGGATCACCTTGTCTTCGGCAGCGGGATGCCGTTCACGGTGCCGGAGGTGCCCCTGCTGAAGCTGGAGCTCCTCGACCTCCCCGAGGACGCGATGGAAGCAATCCGCTGGAAAAACGCCGCGCGGCTGATCCAGCAATAGCACCCCATCAGCAACACTGCGGTCGCAGGAATCAGCAGCCGACTACAGAACCGGTATTCGCATCTCTACACACTATCGACAGCGCGGGCGCGGGGCTGGCGTTTCGAGTCGCTCGCTCCGCCACCGCGCGAGAGGAGCCTCCTTAGCCGGCCGGGGATGCTCTTCCACCGGGAGGAGCTCACCGGTGTCGTAGATGCCCGCGGTAGGCTTCTTGGGGGGCAGGCAACTTGCGTCGAAGCCACTACTGGTTCGGGATCGCATTTGTCGTGGCCATTGCCGGCCTGAGCAACGGCGTTGGGATCGTACCTCCAGACCATTACCGGCGTCTGGCAGAGAACCCCTACACCATACGATCCGATATTGCACCGGACAACTACTGGCAAGAGTCGGTCCTGCTCCCGGTCCTGGCCAACCTGGCAGGGCTGACACTGCCGCACCAGTTCTACGGGCTCTGCCTGTTGGCCATCCTCCTGGGCGCCCTCTACCTCGCCGGCAGGCTGCGTGATCCATCCGACCCGGGCCTCTCGCTGGCCCTCTTCACCCTGATGGCGTTCAGCCCGCTCACCATCGTCATGCTCTCCTGGCTCGGTATGCCGGACTGCATCACTTTCATCCTCACGGCAGTCGCCCTCTTCACCAGGTCGGCTCCGGTCCTATTTGCCGTCTGCCTGCTGGGAGCCCTGAACCACCCTGCCATCCTCTTCGGGGTTGCCGGTGTGATGGCGCTGAGGGCGGGGAGCGGGGAGAACGCTGTCGGGCGGCGCCACTACCTAGCATGCATCGCCGGGTTCACCCTGGGTACCCTCGGCGTCAAGCTGTTCCACCTCGCTTTCGGCATCGAGGCGATGTCACGCCTCGACTTTGTGCTGATGAGGCCGCCGGGCGAGTGGCTGCAGATGAACGCCTCGCATGTAGGGATGCGCATCTTCTCACTGCTCGGGTGCCTGTGGCCTCCGCTGGCCATAGCGACCGTGATGCTCTACCGACGAGACAGGCGCTATGCCCTCGCCCTCGTGATGCTGATGTTGGCGTACGCCGTCATCACCTTCTTCACTGAAGACACCACGCGAGTCTTCATCCTGATGGCCTGGGGCGCGGCTCTGCACGCCCTCGTTCGTTACGCCCGCACCGTGGAAGCGAAGCAACTGCGCCAGGCGCGGTTGGTCCTGTTGCTATCCGCCGCGTTCAGTCCACTGTACCCGCGCTGCTACGCCTGGAGAGATAGCATCGTGCCAGCGCCCCGGAACGGACTGCGGATGGTGGAGCGCGCCGCGAGGGAGCTGCCGATATCACCGTCCGGCAGATAGGGTCCGGGCGGGCGCGACGGTGCCGCGCCGTCAGGTGGGCAAGACCATCCCGGCACGCCTTAGCCGAAGCAGGATCCGGGCCTGGCACAGCGAATCTTGATCCGTAACTCCGTGTTGAACTCCGGGGCAGGACCGCGTTCGGTACGCCAGACCACACGCCTCGCAGATGCACGGAAGGAGCCTCCCTTGCCCAGCGCACCAATCAGCGCCGTGATCCCGAACCGCGACGGGGCCGACCTGCTCCGGCGCACGCTGCCGCCCCTGCTGCGCGAGCTGCCGCCGCCCGAGAACGAGGTGGTGGTGATCGACGATGCCAGCACCGATGGCAGCGTGGAGATGCTGCGCGAGGAGTTCTCCACGGTGCGTGTTGTCTCCCTGCGTGAAAGCGTCGGTTTTGGGGCCGCCTGCAACCTCGGCGTTCGAGAGGCAAACCACCCCCTCGTGCTCCTCCTCAACAGCGATATGGAGGTGACCCCGGAATCGGTCAAGATGCTTCGGGAGCACCTGCACGACTCCCGGGTATTCGCCGCCGGGCCCTGGTATCTGAGTGCCCACCCATCGCCGGCAGGGTCGGCACGCGAGCCGGAGGGGGTCCGCTATCAGATCGGGGCGCCGGCCGGTGGGGGCCTCTTCCGCCGGGAAGTGTTCCTGGAGCTCGGCGGCTTCGATCCCCTCTACTCCCCCTTCTACTGGGAGGACCTGGATCTGGGCTGGAACGCCTGGCGCCGCGGCTGGCGGATCGTACTCGATAACCGCTGCCACTTCCTCCACCTAGAGAGCGTCACGGTACGCCGACTGTACTCCCCGGCCTACGTGCGCCGGATTCGCACCCGAAACCGCTTCCTCTTCGGCTGGAAAAACCTTCGCAGTCGCTCGCTGCTCCTGCCCTTCCTCGCGCGTGCCACGCTGCGCGCCCTCGCCGACCTGTTGCGCCGCAGAGACGCGAGCGGGATTCTGGGGGCACTCGCATCAATACCTCTGATCCCAAAGGCACGTCACGCGGGCGCACAAGAAGGGCTGATCGACCTGGAGGTGCTGCAGCTCTCCGGCGAGCCCCTGAGCAACCTCCTGAAACTTTGAGGCGGCCAAGATGCTGAACGCACTTCGGACATTGGGGGAGAAAGCCGCGACGACCGGCGCCCTAGTCACGGCGCTGGGCCGCCATGCCATCAGGCAGGGACGCCCGCCCTCCTACCGCAACCGGCCACCGCTGCGCATCGCGATTGACCTGTCACCCGCCATGCTCCCTGCTCCATCCGGCCTCGGACGCTACATCACCCTGCTCGCCGGGGCGCTCATCGCCGAGGACACCGGCAACGACTACACACTCCTGCTCGCCAAATCGGGCGCCTGCCCCATCACCACGGGGCGGGCACGCGCCCGACGCCTCCGTTTTCCGGTCACGATCCTGGAGCGGCTTGCCGGACCTCCGCGCATCGAGGTCGCCACCGGACCCATCGATCTCTTCCATTGCCAGTTGGGCTTTACGCCGCCCTTCATCTACGGCCCGTTGGTGGTCACCATCCACGACATCTTGCCCCTACTGCGGCCGGAAGCGTTCCGGGGCGACTTCCCGGCCTTGCTGCGCGCCCACGCTACCACCCTCGCCAAGGCCGCGACGTTGGTGATCACCGGCTCGCACTCCGCCGCGCGAGAGATCACCCGCGTTCTCCCCGTCTCCGATGACCGGGTCCGCGTGATCCCGCACGCCCCCGACCCGCGCTTCCAGGAGGCCTGCCCCCCTGAGAAGCGGGCAGCGATGCGCGCGGCACTCCGCCTTGCGGGTCCCTACGTGCTTGCACTGGGCACCGTCAGCCTGCACAAGAACCACGCGCGCCTCGTACGCGGTTTCGCCGCCATTGCCCGTGAGGTGCCGCATACGCTAGTGATCGCCGGCCGGCCGGATACCGGGTGGGATGAGGTGACCCGGGCGATCCAGGAAACGGGGCTCAGCAATCGGGTCTGCCTGCTGGGCTTCACCCCCGACGAACACCTGCCGGCGCTCGTCGCCGAGGCAGACCTTCTGGCGCAACCCTCTCTCTATGAGGGATTCGGCCTGCCCGTGCTCGATGCGATGGCGGCTGGGATTCCGGTCGCCTGCTCCAACGCTTCCGCCATCCCGGAGGTCGCCGGTGCGGCCGCCGAGTACTTCGATCCGCAGGATCTCTGCTCCATCGCGGACGCTCTGCGCCTCGTTCTGACGGATGCGGATCGCCATGAGGCCCTGCGCCACGCCGGGAGAGCACACGCCGCGGGCTTCACCTGGGAGAAAACAGCCCGGCTCACCGCCAAGGTGTACGTCGAGGCGGCCCTCCTCCACCGCAACTGAGCAAAGGCGCTACGTGCGCCACCAGGGCTTCCGCGATGGCTTCCCCGGCTTCCTGGCTGCCTTCATCCTCGGCTTCCAGGACCTCCTCTCCTACGCCACCGTGAAGGAGCTGACGACGCCGCCCAACGACACGATCCGGCCCCACGCGCGCTTCGGAGTCTCAAGAGAGACGCACGGCAACCCGGACCTGCCCGATCCAGCGGATGAGGGACCGTAGTCGCCGCACGCCTGTCATTTCATCCCGGTGCCCACGATGGCGACAGAGCGCCCGATGGCGTTCTCGATTGAAAGCGGCGCGTAAGCCAGGTGCCGGAGACACCAGCGGAACGCCCGCTTTCCTGCCCGAGGCACCGAAGCGTAAACCTGGCCATCGAGAGACTCGCTCGCCGGCCTCTCATCGACCGGCGGCACGGTGATGCCTCGCCGGGCCAAAAGGAGGCCCCGCAGCCAGTAGAGCGTGCTCAGCTCAAAGATGAGGCCGCCCGACACTCCCGGCAGAGCCCGCGCGAAGACAGACCGGAACCCGGCGCGCGAGAGCGCGCTCCGCAGCGTGGCGGGCGAGAAATGGTAGAGGTGCCGCGGCACATCCAGTGCAAACCACCACGGGCCCATGAGGCGCGCCTGCAGCGAAGAAATGTTCGGAACCTTGGCCATCAGCATTCCCCCCGGCTTCAGCACGCGCCGCGCCTCCGCCAGCACGGCGACCGGGTCATGCGTGTGCTCCAGCACGTCCACCAGGGTGATCACATCGAAGGAGTCATCGGGGAAGGCCGCTTCCGCCAGATACCCGGTGACCACGTTGAGGCCGGCCTCGCGCGCGAGCTGCGCCGGACGCGCCATCGGCTCCACACCCATCGCATCCATCCCGCGGTCGCGGAAGTAGGCCACTAGGCCGCCCGTGCCGCACCCGACATCGAGGACACGGCCCCCGGGGTAGCGCCGACAGATCGCGTTCACCATGTGTCGGGTGGCCCTATCCAGATAGACGTCCGGAAGCTCGCCAACCGACTCGCTCCAGTATTCTTTGGGGTAGTAGGCCGCGATCCCCGCCGGGGAGGGGCGCGGGTTGAGATAGATCAGGCGGCACCGCCGGCACCGCACCAGGCAAAACTCGCCGGGAGTGAAGAACTTGAGGTCGCGAACCCGGGTCAGCGCGTCTGTTTCGCTATCTCCGCAAAAGAGGCACCCCACGCTCTCCAGGGCCGATGCTGCTGCTTCCATGTTCATCTACGCACCCCCTGGGTCCAAACGAACGATAGAGGAAAGCCGCCAGTGGCAGCATGCACGCGAGAAGCCCACCCATCACCAGGGCAGCCGCGCTGAGGGCAACCGCCACCCCCATACCGGCCAGTACCCGCAAAGCGAGCCGGCCGCGCCCCACGGGGCGGCATGCAGAGCCATCCGCCAGCATGTACAGTCGGCGAGCACCGCTGGAGAGCGCGAGGAGCTCCAGCATCAGGTTGCCGGTGCGCCGGGGGTTCTCGTAAGCAATCAGACACGCTGATGGCGCCGCCGCGCGCATGCGCGCCACCGCGCTCCGAAGCGCCAG
>DUUU01000243.1 GCA_012841485.1 Armatimonadota bacterium | reverse complement strand
GCGGCCTCTAGAAGCCGCTCGGATCAATCGAACAGGGTGCGGAACTTGTCATCGCGGAAGATCTCGGCCTGCGATTTGAACTGCTCAATGTAGAGACGGGCATAGATGCCGTTGTTCTCCAGCAGCTCGATGTGCGTGCCCATCTCCGCGATCTCCCCCTTATCCAGCACCACGATACGGTCGGCGCGCATGATCGTGGAGAGGCGGTGGGCAACGACAAAGGTGGTGCGCCCGCGCATGAGGCGCTCCAGCGCCTCCTGGATCAGAGCCTCCGATTCCGAGTCCAGCGCGGAGGTCGCCTCGTCGAGGATGAGGATGCGTGGGTCGCGCAGGATGGCGCGCGCGATGGCCAGGCGCTGCTTCTGACCCCCCGAGAGTTTCATGCCGCGCTCGCCGATCTCCGTATCGTAGCCATTCTCTTGCTCGATGATGAAGTCGTGCGCATTCGCTGCCTTCGCCGCTTCAAACAGCTCCTTGTCTGTGGCCTCCGGAGCGCCATAGCGCAAGTTGTCGCGGATCGAGCCAGAGAAGAGGAGCGTCTCCTGAAGGACGATCCCGATCTGGCTGCGCAACGAGTGAAGGGTCACGTCCCTCAGATCATACCCGTCGATCAGGATCCGGCCCTCGGAGGGGTCGTAGAAGCGCGGGATGAGGTTACTCAGAGTGCTCTTGCCCGAGCCACTCGGGCCGACCAGGGCGATCATCTGGCCTGGCTGCACATCCAGACTAACCCCCTTGAGGACCAGCTTATCGGGGTCATAGCCGAAGGAGACATTCTCCACGACGACGTGCCCCTTCACCGGGGGCAGGGGCACGGCATCCGGCTTCTCGGCAACGGAAGGCTTCGTGTCGAGCACCTCGAAGATGCGCTCCAGCGCAACAGAGGCGCGTTGGATGACGTCGTTCACCTGCACCACGCGCACGATCGGTCCGTACAACTGCGCGAGGTAGGAGGTGAACTGAACCAGGCGGCCAGCGGTCATTCCCGCCTCTTCCCGGATCGCCAGGTAGCTGCCGTAGCAGAGGATGATCGCGGTGCCCAGGCCAGAGATGAACTCGGACGTGGTGCCCAGCGTCGTGCTGAGCTTTATCATGTCGAGCTCCATCGTGGTTTTCTCGCGGATATCGCCAACGAAACGCCGCTGCTCCGAGCGCTCACGGGTGAAGGACTTCACCACCTTGGCGCCGGTGATCCGCTCGGAGACGCTTCCGACGATGTAGGAGAACTTCTCCTGGACATCCTGGCTCGCGCGGCGGATCCGGGGGCGCAAGATGAGGAACGTCCAGGCATAGAGCGGGAGCACCAGGATGGAGTAGAACGCCAGCTTGGCGCTCATCGAGAAGAGAATCACGATGAAGATGATGATGGCGAAGGTATCGCTGATCAGCTGGATGAAGGCGCTGGAAAAGAGCTGGTGAACGTTCTGAACGTCCCACATCACGCGCGCCAGGATCTTGCCCGCCTGGTTCTTCTCGTAGTATGAGAGCGAGAGCTTCTGCAGGTGGCGGAAGATGTCGTTGCGCAGGTCGAAGAGGACCAGTTGCCCGACGAGCGAGACAAGATAGGTGCGCCAGTAGGAGATGATGCCGCTGGTGATCCGCAGCATCAGGATGGCTACCAGCACCCACTTGATCATCTCCAGGCGGCGGTTTGGGATGACGTCGTCAATGAGGGTTTTTGTCAGCCAGGGGATGACGGCGCCTTGGCCCTGAAGCACCAGGATGAGCCCCAGCGCACCGAAGACGCGCCACTTGTAGGCGAAAACATAGCGCGCGAAACGCCGCAGATTATCCATGGAGTCGGACTACCTCCGCCGGGAGCGCCCTCTCCCCTCCCGGCTTGTGCCTCGGGTCCGCCCCCGACGATCCCGGTGGCAACCCGGGGCATTCACCCACGCGACCGCGCCCCTTACCGATCGGATCGCACCAGGCGTGAGGGCACCGCCTCGAAGCCGGCCTGCCGCAGGGCCTGTACCTCCTCGACGGTGAGTGGAACCTCGGGCTTCCCTTCACGGATCGGCTTGGCATACATCCGCGTCTCCTGCCGCCCATGAAGCGAGCTCAGCACAATGCCGTTGCCCGCGTCATCCAGCAGAGCGAGCGCGAAGCTGAGATGGCCGCCGATGTCATCGAAGGCGTCGAAGCGCAGCATCCCCATATGCTGCACGCACCCTGTCAT
>DUUU01000242.1 GCA_012841485.1 Armatimonadota bacterium | reverse complement strand
GGATGGCAGCGAGGCCGTCTCGCTCCGGGCGGGGGAGTGCGTCTCTCTCCGGTTCGATGCGGTGCTCCTGCCGGCGGGGGAAGGCGCGCCGTCGGCTCGTCCTCGCGCGCGCGTTTCCCTCCTCACGGTCGAAGGACCATGCTATACCGTGGAGAATGCCCACTACCGGGCCACCCTGGTGCGCAGCCGGGGCGGAGGTTTGGTGGAGTTGCGGGCGCCAGGAGGGGGCTCGCTACTGCGCGATAGCGCGATCTATAGCGACCGGGGTCTCTACGGCGAAGAGACCGACCTGACCGGGCAGCGCGTGCCCATCACCGCCACCACCCAGGGGGATACCGAGCCGGAGATGGTGATCGAGCGGGAAGAGGGGCGGTTGATCATCACGGTTGACAGCACGCTCCATCGCCCTGATGGAGGCGACGGCGCCGTGCTGCGGCCAATCACCCGGGCGCGGCTTCGCTACACCTTTGATGAGGGCCCGGAGATAGGTGTCACCCTCTCCCTCCTGCCGCCGGGGGTGACCGCGGAGCCCGTGTTCCTGGCGCAGCGCGTGCAGCTGGCCGGCGTCCGGTTCTGGCACGTGGGCGACCAGAGCTTTACCGCGTCGGATCAGGGTGCGGATCGCGTGTGGCAATCGCGAGCGACGCCGCTTCCGACAGGCGCCCGCCTCCGATTCGTGGGCGATGGCGCCCTCACGGTGACGTGCATCGAACTGTGCGAGTGGTTCGCCAACCTCTTCGTTCTCGATGAGGGCGGGGGGCGCGTCAGCCTCTTTGCCGCGCCCTATGACGGCACGCCGATACCCGACCGGCGGTGGATCACCTTTGGGTATCGCCTGAAAGCAGGGTAGGAGAGGGCTGGCGCCCATCCTCCAGCACGGCGAGACACAGTGGCCGCTGGGCGGTGCCGCGGCGGGATGAAAGATAGCGAGTAGATGAGACCTGACTGGAACAGGTGGATGCAGCGGGGGCGGTGGGCACTCCTGGGATCGCTCGCCTACCTCGGGCTCAACGTGCTTGAGGTGGCCCTCGGTTCCTACCGGGACCACACGGGCACGGCCGATTGCACCATCATCCTGGGTGCCGCCGTGTGGCCGGGCGAGCGCGCTTCGCTGACCCTGCGGGCGCGCACTGCGCGCGGCGCTGAGGTCTACCGGGCCGGCCATACGGGCCACCTGATCTTGACGGGAGGGGTGGGGAAGTATCCTCCCGCCGAGGCAGAGGTGATGCGCCGCCTCCTCGCCACGTGGGGCGTGCCCGCAGAGGCGATGGTTCTGGAAGACCAGGCGACGACGACGGCCGAGAGCGCGCGCCTGTGCGCGGAGATCATGCGCCGGCGCGGGTGGGAGAGTGCCCTGATCGTGAGCGATCCCTGGCACACCCCGCGAGCGACGCGGCTTTTCCGCCGCGAGGGCATGCGCGCGCTCCCATGCCCCGCGTTTGATAGCCCCACCTGGACGCGCCTTGGGAAGCGCCTCTACTACACGCTCCGCGAGGCGGCCATCCTGGCGTGCCGGCGCATCATCTCCTGACACGCACTCGCCGCCACTCGCCTCCACCGATCACGGAAGGCGGAGGGGGCCGTTGTCCAACTCGTCCTCCCAGCGCCAGGCATCGGGGCCCGGCACCGTTTCAGGCGCCTCGGCATACCCGCGGTACACGTCGGTGTAGGTGGTCGTGGGCAGGCCCATCGACTTCACCAGCCTGATCAGCAGATCAATGATTTGGCAATCCGGGCTCTGGCGGTAGACCGAGTGCGGGTGATAGACGAGCGAGATGTAATCGAGGCCGAGGGAGACGGCGCGCTCGTACCAGACACGCTGGACGGCGAGCTCCTCCTCTGGATCGCGCACGGGGCGGTTGGGAATGCCCCAGGAGAGCACCGGCGGCCACGAGAGGCAGAGCCGGTAGGGCTGCGGGTGCTTCAGGACGTTGTCGTGCCAGCCGTGTCCTGGTAGCTCCAGGAGGTTGGGGAAGCCGTCCTCGGTGTACCAGTGGGCCTGCTGCAACCCCGAGGGGATCGAGTCGGCGGGCCCGCGGAGGTAGGTGCTGATGTAGCGAACCCCGCACTCAGTGAAGATCGCGAGACGGTCGGGGGCGCCACGCATTCCCTGGAAGAACCCGCATCCCGAGCGCGTCCCGATGCAGGGGCGCTCGAAGACACGCTCGACCCACTCCTTGCCCAGGGCGATCTCCTCGCGCAGCACGTCGAGCGAGACGCCCGGGCCGTGCATCGCGTTGTCTCTCAACATGCGGTGCGCGTAGGTGTGCGACTGGAGGTCGAAGAGCGGCGAGCGTCCGAGGACGGGCTTCAGCTGGGCGCCTTTCTGTTCGAGAACGCGGCCCAGGCAGAAAAAGGTGGCCGGGACCTGGTGCTCCTCGTGCAGGCGTGCCAGCACGGGCGCGGCCTGTACGCACAGCTCGGCGTTCTCCAGGTCGTAGGCAAAGATGACACGCGTCATGGCGGTTGTCTCCTCACGTCGCGCCCGCGGGATCGCGAGCCGCGATGGAGAAGCGTTCGCGACCGGGAGCGGATTCCCTCCCGAGACGGCGAGAAGGCGGCCGGTGCGCATTGGCCAACCAGCCGGCTCGTCGGGTCCGGTCAACTGCCGATAATGCTCATTATGTTGACTTACCTCTGGGAGGGCCGCTGCCGGAATGAACGATGGGGGCAGCTCCGACGTCAACCCACCCGGAGGGCGCTTCTTGGATGCGGTTGCTCCCGCGCTCACGAAGGCGAGGAAGATCGCCCGCGCGTGCCCTTGCCAAAAGGGCACGGAATGGTGTAGAATGGTGGCATAAGATTGTGGATGGAAATGCCTACTGACCGCGACCATAAAGACCACGCTTCGCTTCTGTTTCGTCTGCACCGGCCGGCTCGGCGGGACGCAAGCGCCCGAGGCGATGTGAATGGCGGGAGGCTCCCGGCATGACGAAGCCGCAGGTGAATCTGCAGGATGCCTTTCTCAACCAGGTGCGCAAGGAGAACATGGGGGTAGTGATCTACCTCATCAATGGCGCACAGATCAAGGGCATGGTGCGCGGTTTTGACCAGTTCACGGTCGTCCTGGAGAGCCAGGGCCGGCTGCAGCTTGTCTATAAGCATGCCATCGCCTCTGTTGTGCCCACGAAGCCGATCCCCGCGATGAACAGCGAATCGGCATCCCGAGAGCGAGCCCACGTCCAATGAACTTCCTGAAGTACCACGGTATCGGCAACGACTTCATCCTGGTAGACGGCTTCAAGGAGGAGCTTCCCGAGGATCTCCTCTCCCCGCAGGCCCAGCGCCTCTGCGACCGCCACTTCGGTGTGGGCGGCGATGGTCTCATCCTCGTCCTCCCCAGCCGCGTGGCAGACTTCCGGATGCGCATGTTCAACCCGGATGGCAGCGAGTCGGAGATGTGCGGCAACGGCATCCGCTGTTTCGCCAAGTACCTTTACGACTATGGCCTCACCCGTGAGACTCAGGTGACCGTCGAGACGCTTGCCGGCCTCATCGCCCCAAAGATGATCGTCACCGATGGCAAGGTCCAGAGCGTCTGCGTGGATATGGGCGAGCCGCGCCTGGCCCGCCAGGAGATCCCCATGCAGGGGGGCGATGCCGAGGGCCAGGTGATCGCCGAGAAGATCGAGGTAGACGGCGAGCGCTTCGAGATCACCGCGGTCTCAATGGGCAACCCGCACTGCATCACCTTTGTCGAGGACGTCGAGCACTTCCCTGTAGCAAAGATCGGCCCACTCATCGAGCGGCATCCCCTCTTCCCGCGGCGAACGAACGTGGAGTTTATCCAGGTGCTGAGCAACGAGGAGCTCCAAATGCGCGTTTGGGAGCGGGGCGCCGGCGAGACGCTGGCGTGTGGCACGGGGGCGTGTGCGTCCGCGGTCGCGGCGGCGCAGGCGCGGCTCGCCCATATCCACCCGCACCGAATGAACCACGCCGTCTTTCACCGTCATCTGCGGCGCCATGATACCGGCCAGCGTCTCCACGGTGATCCGCGGCTCGCGGGTGAGACCGTGATCGTAGACGTACTTGGCGAAGCAGCGGATGCCGTTGCCGCACATCTCCGACTCGCTGCCGTCGGGGTTGAGCATCCGCATGCGATAGGTGGCCTGGTGGCTGGGCAGCACGAGGATCAGGCCGTCGCCGCCGATGCCGAAGTGCCGGTCGCAGAGGCGACGGGCGGTATCCGCTAGGGCTTCCTCCGGGATGACCTCCTTCAGGCCATCGACCAGGACGAAGTCATTGCCGATTCC
>DUUU01000241.1 GCA_012841485.1 Armatimonadota bacterium | reverse complement strand
TCCGTGGGCGCTTCGGTCTGGGTATCGAGCGCGACCTCCATTTCCGCCCCACCCCGCTGTCCGAACTGCGGCGCGGGAGGGAACGGTGAGCGCAGATGGCAGGCCCCTATCCGACCCATCCGCTGCCCGCAAGGGGCTGGCCCTGTTGGTTGATGCCGTGGCAGAGGCGTTGCGCGAATCGCTGTCACCGGATGCCCGCGAGAACCGGCCCCTGGGCATCCACCTCCACGCCCTCTCTATCACGCTACGCGGCCTCGCTCTGAACGTGCGGCGCGGGCAGTATGGCCGTGGGCCGGACTTGGCTCGCATTGCGGCGGCGCTCGAAGACGACGCTTCCGCAGTCGCCGCGCTGGCCGAAATCCCTGACGGCCCGCCGGAATCACGCCTTCATTCCCTGTCTGCATCGCTCAACACCATCGCCCGGAAGGCCAAGAGAGACGCAGTGCCCTGAGCGGTGCCGCCCGCAGCGCCTGCCGCTGCTTTCCGGCGGTTCTCGCCAAAACAAATCCGTCACTTCCTGCATACAGAATAGGGGGGAGAACGCCCACCACCCACGGGCGTTTCCCCCGATCCCGCGCTCCTTACCGAACACCTTTCCCCATCGCTTCCGCGATAGAGAGGAGCAATATGCCCGCCCAATGGAACCAAGCCGTTTCCCTTGACGGTATGCGCTTTGGCTGCGAGATTGAGATGGGCTACCCCCGCTACGACACAGCCCGCGCCCTGGAGAAGGTCTTGCCCTTTGCCACCTTCAGTGACGATGGCAGCCGCCTTTACCGGGTGCGCTCCCGCCCTGCTGGTGGCACCTGGAAGGTGAAATACGACGGCTCCCTTTACCCTTTCTCCTCGGATGAGCAATCCGAAGTAGCATCCCCGCCACTGACTTACCCGGACGGTCTGACCTACCTGCGAACGGTTGGAAAGGCCCTGGCTGATGATGGTGCGCAGGTAAGCCAGTTCTGTGGAGTTCACGTCCATGTGGACGCATCCTCGCTGGACGCCATCGCGCTGCGCAACCTGCTCTTCATCGCCCACCGCAACGAGCCACTGCTGACCGACGCCCTGGCGATCCATCAGGAGCGGCTGCGCTACTGCCGCCCCTTGGAAGCTGACCTCATCGAGCGGATGGAGATGCGCAATCCGCAGACCGTCGAGGATGTGCTGAATGCGTGGTACGGCATCCCGAACGACCACTACCACGCGATAGATCACCGGGCCACCCGCTACCACGGTGTGAACTTTCATGCCATCCGCGAACACGGCACGGTCGAGTTCCGCTGGTACAACAGCGTCCTTGACCCCGATTGGCTGACGGCCTACGTCCAACTCTCCCTTGCACTCGTGGCCCGTTCCTGCCGCCAGAAGCGTGCCAACGCCCGACACAAGCCATTTGCCGGCAACCCGCGCTGGTCAATGCGTGTGTTCCTCATCAACTTGGGGCTGATCGGCGACAACTTCCAAGCCACTCGCCGGCTGCTCATGCAGCGTCTTCCAGGGAATTCAGGGTGCTGCTACCCTGAGTCGCGGTCGCGTTTCTGATCCGCCCGGCCAACCATCGGCCCGAAGCCTCACCCATCTTGAAAGGAGCAACCAAATATGTGCGGACTCGCTGGAGTCGTTTTCGGTGCTCGCCCACGCCGCCGGGGCGAACTGGAGCATCTGCTCGGGAGCTTCACCAAGCTGCTCACCCTTTCGCAAGCCCGTGGCACGGACGCGACCGGGGCCGCGATCATCCGGGAAGATGGAAGCGTCAGTGTTGCCAAGGCTCCCGTTCCGGCCACGGAGTTCCTGCGTGCCTTCAACCGCTGGCTGGGACGCTCCCTGATGACTGCGACCGTGCCCCCGGTGATGCTTATGGGGCACACCCGGTACGCCACACGTGGCACCGCCAGACAGAACATCAACAACCACCCCATCGTCGCCGGCCACGTGATCGGCACGCACAACGGCACCATTCAGAATGCGGACGACGTGTTCAAAGCGCGGAGCCTGCTGCGGGAGGCCGAAGTGGACAGCGAGGTACTCTTCCGCCTTGCGGAAGCCCACCAGAACAGCGAAGGCGACCTCGACGTGGAGGGGTGGGTGAAATCGCTGGAGGATTGCCTGGGCAACATGGCGGTGGTCGCCGTCGCACTCACTGACCCACAGCATGTCATTTTCGTGCGCGGCGGAAACCCGCTATTCCTCGCCTACAGCCAGCGGCGAGATGCTCTCTTGTACGCTTCCGAGGCAAGGTTCCTCACGAATGTGATCGCTAAGGAGAAGGATACCTGGGAAGTGTGGGAGTTCCCCCCGGATCAGGCCGCCGTGTTCGACGCGCGGAACCTGCCCGAACCACACATGATCCCGTTCAACTACGCGGGGTGGTGGGGCTTCATCCCCCGTGCAAACAGCCGGCGCGGTCGCGCCACCGTGCATCCCACCGAGGACGGCAGCGGCCAGGATGCCCCTGGGGATGACCTGAATGCCATCGGGGGGCTGGGCGATTGGGCCGAGGATTGGTGGAAGCTCTGGGAGTGAAAGCGGCTCGGTGCCAGTAGAGCCGGCAACTACCGGCCCACGCAGCCCATCCAGCCCCCTGGATAGGAGAACCCCCATGAGGATCATCGGCCCGCGAAAGAGCATCGAGGAAGTGGAGTACGCCCTGGTGTTCGATTGGCGCGACAGCCCTGGCTCGGGCTTCTCTTTCCCCTGCAACGAGCGAGGAGTCGTGGACGACACGGCCCTCGCCACGGCGGGAAGGGAGAACCTGCGCCAGTGCCTTGATGGAACCTACGATGTGGTTGCCCTGGGAGTGCGCGAGTACCGGCACCGCTACCATCAGCCCGCCGTAGGTGAGTGTGTGTGCGGTGCCCGCGTCGAACTGGACGGCTTCACGAACACTTGCGACCGT
Source organism: Armatimonadota bacterium (assembly GCA_012841485.1). The sequence continues at coordinate 3,452 of DUUU01000241.1, read as the reverse complement.
TGCGGACGCGACTACAACGCCAGCGGGCAGCTTCTCGCCCCGAGGGAGTGCTGGGGTGAGGAAACAGGCGAGTCGCTTGCGGACATTCTGCGGATTCCGTAGCCTCGCCAACCCGCCAGTTAGTTGCCGTCTCGCAAGAAAGGAGGAGCAAATGCCCGATACCAAGCCTGATCGCTGCGGTGAGTGGTGCTGCGCCGAGAAAGTCGCAGGCATCCTCGCCCTGGATCCGGTCGCCATGACCTACCATGTCGAGGTATCGTTCCCGGAAGCCCTCGCGGCCTGGGAGCGGCTGGGGGAGTACAACGAGTGGAACACCGAACGCGCCGAACGCCTGCTGCGCGGGATCGACCGCCTTATCCCCAAGGATACGGGCTACGGGCACGCTCGCCGGCAGTTCGCCCTGCGCATTGGCAGGGAGTACTCGCGTGTGCTCTACGTCAGTTTCGAGCCACTGCTGTTCGAACGCGTTGGCTGCAAGGTGCTCGGTCGTAGGCCCCACTGGGAGTTGGCGGACGATGAACCTCTGCCGGCGTCCATCGATGGGCGCGATGAGGAATGATCAGCGACAACTATTTTTGCGTGCTAACGACAATTAGACCTGCGGCCCAGCGACAATTAGACTTGAGGGGTGGCGACAATTTGAACTGCGCCTGCCGTGCTCACGTCGTTCTATCGCTCTGGCGGGTATCCCTCCTTTGTGTCGCGTCTGGCATTGGCCTCCGGGGGCTGGTCGCAGGCCAGCCCCCGATGGAGGCGTGGAAGCTACGGCGCTGACTTCCGATGCAGCGCCGCCTGGTGTTCAAACCACAGCGCCAGGTTGCCAATGTCGATGGCGGCGCTGCCGCCGTGGAGTTCGCGGGCGAGTGGCACTCCAGCCCCGGCGGCGTCCTCCATGGCCGCCCTCAGCCTTTCGGCCCGCACCTCCAGATCGGTCTTGGCCGCGACTTCCGCCTGGCCCTGACGGATGCGGTAGGCTGCCTGCCTCTCGGCATGGGTTGCGTATCTTCTGGGCCTTCCCACGGGGCACCTCCAAAGCGTTCTGTCACGTGACGTTATCGCTTGCCTGCGCTGCCTTCGCCTGCTCCATACGATAGCTGGCAAGGTTGAGCTCAATGATCACGCTGTGGTGGACGAGCCGGTCGATGGCCGCCGCCGTCGTCATCGGGTCCTTGAAGATCTCCTCCCAGCGCGAGAAGGGCAGATTGCTGGTCAGGAGCACGCTGCCCCGCTCGTAGCGGTCGGCCAGGAGCGTGAAGAGGACTTCCATCTCCTCGCGGCTCTGTTGGACGTAGCCCAGGTCGTCGATGAGCATCGCGTCGTAGCCCCCAAGGCGTTTGAGCAGGCGGGGCAGCGACAGCTCCTTCTTGGCACGGAGTAGGTCCTGGACCAGAAGGGTGCAGGGCCGGTGGTAGACGCGGTATCCCTTAGAGATGAGCGCCTGGCTGATGGCGCAGAGGAGGTGCGTCTTGCCGCTCCCGGGATTGCCGAAGACCAGGACGTTCTCCCGACGCCCGAGGAACTTGCCGTCCAGGAGCGTCGAGACCTGCTGGCGCACCCGCACCGGGAGCCGGGCAAGGTCGAAGCTCTCCAGGCTCTTCTCCAGAGGCAGGCGGGATTCGCGCAGCAGCCGCTCGACGCGGTGGTGCCAGCGCACCTCACACTCGCGTGCCAGCAGCTCGGCAAGGAAGTCGGTGTATCCCATCCCTTCCCGGGCCGCCTTCTCGGCAATCTCGACGTAGCAGGCGCGCACGGTGGGTAGGTGCAGCGATTTGAGGTAGCCTTCGAGGGTGTCCATCAGGCCACCTCCATCAGGGTGAGCAGGCCGTCGTAGGCGTCCAGGTCCGGCGGGGCGACCACGACGGCGGTTGGCGGAATCATCTCGCCACCGGCTTGCAGCAGCACCGCCACGGTCTCGGCGCTGATCGGCGTCTCGGTCAGCAGCAGTTGGTGCAGGGCGTCGTCCACCCCGGTCTCGCTCTGCTTGGCGGCCAGTTCCAGGATCTTCAGATACTCCTTGTCGGCACACAGCGGGGTGCTGGAGCGCAGGGCATCGTAGGCGATGCGGAAGCGGCTGGTGGGAAACAGCTCCTCGCGGTAGCGGTAGTTGGCGAATGCCCCGGGCTTGCGCACCAGCCAGTCGATCACGTGCCGGTAGTCGATGCGGGCACCGTATCTGCCGCGCAGGCGGGGAAGCCGCTCGACACAACGCTGGGCATACCAGACTTCCAACTCCTCGGCATCCGCCTTCGCCTCTACCCACTCCCCGATCAGGCGGCTGGGCACCGAGTAGGTGTTGTAGAGGACGCGGATCGTGCTGAAGCAACTGACCTTCACTCTCAGGGAGCGCCGGTACTCCAGTCGGTTGGGCGGCAGCGGCTTCAGGACGGTGAGTTCCTCACGCAGCCGTTCACGGCGGCCCGCATTGAGTTGGGAGAAGAGGCCCTGCAGAAACCGCTCATACTCCGTGCGGCTCTCGAAGTCGTGACTACCGCGCAGCATCAGCGCCTGGTCCAGGGCTTCGCGGAAGCGCCGGTGGCGCTGCTCCACGTCGCCGTTCTCGTTGGCGTTGCCCGCCTGGATGTGCTCCCCCTCGATCCCGTAGTGCCTGAGCAGGCCCAGGTAGCGTTCCTGGAACTCCTCGGGCCGGTCGGGGGGCTGCACCGCCGCGGAGAGGCAATCGGTACGGTGGCGCTTGGGAGCGCCGTTCAACTCCCACAGCGCCCGCTGCAGCCCCGCGCTCAGGCTCTCGAAGCTCTCCGAGGGGCAGACCATGCCCGTCTCCCAGTTGGAGTAGGTGAGCACGAAGTGGTAGAGCAGGTGCGCAAACGGCTGGCCCTGGATAGTGATCCCGAGGCCGGTGAGGTGGCAGAAGTCGGAAGCGGCCAGGTCTCCGGGATGATGTTGCTGGGGGAAGTAGACTTCCTTGGCCGGTCCTTCGGTGGCACGCCAGACCTTCACCTTGCGCTGCAGTGTCCGCAGTTGACCGTCCTGGAAACGGCCCGGGTAGCGGCGCTGCAGTTCGGCGAAGATCGTCTTGGCCTGCAGGCCGTGGTTGGTGGCCAGCAGCCCCCGCACCTCCTCCCAGACCTCCTCGAACGGGTCCGGGCGGGTGCGCCAGTCGTGCTCGGACTGGCACTCGCTGGGTAGTTGACCCAGGATCCGATAGCGGCGGGCGGTGTTCTCAGCCATCCCCGCCCTCATGGCCGCCTGGGAAAGCGGCTCGCCGTCGATGAGCTTCTCCATCAGTCTCCTCGCTTGCTGGTCGGTCACCATGAACTCAGCATCCCTCCGGTGGAATCACACCCGGATGCAGAGTTCGCCTTCACCAAGCAGGCGGGAGTCCTAATCGTCGCCGGACCTCAATCTTAGTTGTCGCTACCCTTCAGTTCTAATTGTCGTCAGCCCGCAAGTCTAATTGTCGCCGCCCCGCAGGAATAGTTGTCGTCAATCAG
>DUUU01000019.1 GCA_012841485.1 Armatimonadota bacterium | reverse complement strand
GGCCGGCGCGCCGTGATCAGTAGCCGAACTCCGCCTCGACCTCGGCGATGGCCTCCTCGATCAGGTCCATGCCCTTCGCAGCGGTTTCGACATCCATCACGATGGGGGGCGACATGCGCAGGATGTGCCCTGCCGGCACCCAGGCGAGGCCCTTGCGGAAGGCATACTGGTAGACCTTCTCGCCTGCCTCCAGGAAAGGCTCCTTAGTCGCGCGGTCTTTCACCAGCTCGACGCCCAGGAGACACCCCTTGCCGCGCACGTCGCCCACGATCGGGTGGGCCTCCTTGAGCGCGGCCAGGCGCTGGTCGAAGTAGGCGCCCAATTTGCGCGCGTTCTCGAGAAGGCCTTCCTCCTCGATCACCTCGATGCTTGCTAGCGCGGCGGCGCAGGCCATCGGGTTGCCGCCATAGCTGGTGGACGCGGAGATCTTGTTGATGCTCTCCTTGTAGCGCTCGGAGACGAGCATCGCCGTGACGGGGAAGCCGTTGCCAAAGCCCTTCCCGAGGGTGACCACGTCCGGGCGCGTGTCCCAGTGTTCCATGGCGAAGTAGGTGCCTGTGCGCCCCATGCCGGTGAGGACTTCGTCGGCGACCAGCAGGATGCCGCGCTCGTCGCAGAAGCGGCGCAGCTTGGGGAAGAAATCGTCTGGTGGGAAGATAGAGCCCGCCCAGCCCTGCACCGGCTCCAGCACGAAGGCGGCCACGTTCCCGGTGGTGGCGTAGGTGATGAACTCATCGAAGAAGTGGAGGTAGGCGTCGGTGTCGATGGTGCCATCCGCCTTCTTGAAGAGGGGGCGGTAGGGGTCGGGTCGTGGCACCAGATAGAAGCCCTGCGCCCGCCCGGCGCCATTGGTGGGGTTCATCTTTGCCAGGCTCACCGCGTGCCCCGTCTTGCCATGGAAGTCCATGTAGCAGGAGAGGAACTCGCTCTTGCCGGTCGCCGCTCGGCAGACGCGCAGCGCCGCCTCTACCGCTGTGGTCCCGCTGTCATACAACTGCATCCCCGTCAGGTCCCACGGCTGGATGGCAGCGATCTTCTCCAGGAGCGCCACCTTCACCGGGGTGTTGAAGTCGTGGCAGTTCATCAGCGTCTTCGCGTAATGGGCCACCGCCTCGCTCACTTTCGGGTGGCAGTGCCCCAGCGTGGTGACGTAGATTCCGCTGGAGAAGTCGAGATAGATGTTGCCATCGACATCCGTCAGCGTCACCCCATGCCCCTTCTCAAAGACCACCGGGCAGAGCGTGACCTGGCTGGAATAGCCGATCATGTACTGCATCCCTCGGGCGTTGTACTCATGCGACTTCGGGCCCGGCACCGTGTCCGTGACGATGCGCGGCACACTCCCCGGCTCCACATAGGCCCACGAGCGATCTGTGCCAGCCATGGCGTACCTCCTGTTCGAGATTGTGCGAATATGTGCGCTTATGATAGCACCCCTCCGGGGGGTTGTCAAGGGCGCGGAGGCTGTTCTGTGTCGAGCATATGGGGAGGCTGCCCTTGACGCCCCTGGCCACACGCGCTATAATGGTGTGCGAAACGAACATGGCAGGAGAGGCGATGAACGAGCGGCAGGAGGAGATCCTCGCGAGCATCCGGCAGGGGCAGCAGGTGCGCGTCCGGGAGCTGGCAGAGCGCTTCGGCGTGTCGGAGATGACGATCCGGCGCGATTTGACGGGTCTGGAGGCGCAGGGGCTGCTCATCCGGACGCATGGGGGAGGTGCGCCGGTGTCGCGTTTGAGGGCACCGGATGGAGCGCTCACGCCGGTCTCGCCGGAGAAGGTGGCCATCGGCTGGGCCGCGGCCGGGCTGGCCGCGCCGGGGGAGACGGTGATGGTGGACGCGGGGACCACGGCGCTCCAGGTTGCCCGGCACCTCCCACGGGACGCGGGCCTCACCGTCGTGACTACCTCGCTCCTGGTGGCGCAGGAGCTGTATGGCGCCGGCCTGCACCTCCTGCTCCTGGGTGGTTTCCTGCGCAGTGATTTCCCGGGCCTCTATGGCCCCCTCACCGAGAGCGCCCTTGCCAGCCTGCGCGTGGACGTACTCTTCATGGGGTGCGACGGCGCCAGCGCCGAAGAGGGCTTCTACACCGCCGACCTCCACCTCCTCAGCCTGGAGCGGGCGATGATCGGCGCCGCCGCCCGTGTTGTCCTGGTGACCGAGGCCGCGAAGTTCGGACGGCGCGCCCTCGCGCGCTTTGCGACCCCCGACCAGGTACACACCCTCGTCACGGATAGTGGCCTGGCAGCTCAGGATCGCGAGCAGCTGGAGAAACAGGGGGTGCGGCTCCTCCTGGCCGATGCGCCGCGGGGGCGCGTGTGAGCCGCGCCGGCTTCCCCGCCGAAGACGGGAGCTTCGCCGGCTCGTGCCCAGGGGAGGGCGTGCCAAACCACCGCTTTCGTCTTCAGCACGCCCTCGCTGTGGCGGATTACCCCTCGCCGAAAGTCTGGCGGTTTGCCCGGGCGTAGTGCCCCTCGTTCCCTAGCTCTACGAAGACGGTGATCGCGGAGAGATAATCATCGATGATCTCCCACTCGGTGGGGAGAGGCATGAAGCTATTGCGCCCGAGGAAGCCCTGCCGGCCCTCAAACGCCATCCACATCAGCTTCGCGTGCCTGTGGAAGAGCGTGGAGTTGAAGTGGAACTCCGGGGCAACCGGCGGATCGCCATCGCCATGCAGCTTGCCGAGCGGTCGGCCCTTGCTGGAAAAGAGCTTCTCGGCGCGGCGCTGCCACTCCCGCAGGATGGGCCAGTAGGGTGCCGGGTGCGTGCGTGCCTGGAAAGCGAAGTTGTAGCCGCAGGCGTGCAGGTCGAGGATCGCCTCGATGCCCCGGCCCTTCACGAACTCCAGGAGCGACTGCACCTCTACCGCCTCGCTATAGTCCGGCGAGAGCCGGCGGTTGATTGCCCACCCCGCGCCGTTGAACTGCCCGCCGATGAAGAGGCACTTCGCCGGGTCGAAGTAGTAGCACGGCTCGTTGCTATCCGCGTCGTAGGGCACCAGGCTCCCATCCAGCTGCAGCCCGGCGGAGTAGACCGTGCACGTATCCAGACCCTGGGCATAGAAAGTATCGGGGCAGACGGCGCGCCCGTCCGGGTTGAGCAGCGGACAGAGGTAGAGGTGCGTCCTCTTCAGGAGCGCGAGGAGAGCGGGGTGCTCCTCGCCGGCCAGGTCACGCCCCGACTCCAGCAGGTGGATCAGGTTCATCACCGAGGCAACCGGTCCGGGCTCGTGCCCGTGGGTGCCTCCGATCACGAGCAGCGTTGAGGCGGCATCGGGTACGGCATACTCCAGCACGCGCACCGGCCGGGCGTGCGTCGAGTAGCCAGCGATGTGCATGCGGCCTCGGGCCACCTGGGTCGTCAGGTAGCGTTCAACGGCATCCACGTTTGCAAGCCAGAACTCCGGCACCTTGATCTGGGGGATCGGTATCTTCACGGGTTGCTTCCTCTCATCCCTGGGATTGGAGCCAGCAGCGCATCGTTCGCGTGAGATCCTGGCCGAAGAGGCGCGCGCTCTCCGCGGTGACCGGCGCTCCCAGCACATTGGCATAGGGGATCTCCATCGACATGGCCGCCCAGATGCCAGGGAGACCGGCGGCCCACCGCGCGCAGCTCATTCCCTGATGGTAGTTGGCCGCTGTATTCCAGCGCTGCCCGAAGGGCAGATTGCCATCGACCCGGTAGGGGAGCGGCCCGGACTGGAGCTGCTCCAGCAGCCGGGCGAAACCAAGCACGCGCTGCCAGTTCTCCTGGTTCTCGGAGCCGACGAAGTAAATGTGCTCGTTATACTCGCCCCGGATCCAGGGGCAGTGCAGGTCCAGCACGAAGCGCAGTCGGCCCTCGGCCCATCGCGGCACCAGCTCCTTGAGCGCGCGCGTGGTGGGATAGAGGCTGCCCGGGCCATAGTCGCGGTTGTGATCGCGCGGGAAGCGGTTCTTTCCCTGGTCGCCGTCCTCCACGCCGTCCTTATCGATGAAGGGCACGACGAGGAACTCGACCTGCTCGCGCAGCCATTGTCCATCCTCGGTATCCGAGAGGATCGTCGCGAGGATTCCCTCCAGGGCGTAGCTTGCCATCATCTCGCAGCAATGGTGTCGGCAGGTGAGGAGCGCCTTGTGCGCCGCCTGGCCGTCCAGCCTCCCGACGTGGAGCAGCTCCACCTCGCGGCCCTTGTCGGTGCGGCAGAGGGTATCGCGCCAAAGCGCGGGGTTGCCCTCGTGCTGGCGGAGGAACGCGTCCAGGTGGGCCTGCACGTAGGGCATTGCGAGGCAGAAGCGCACCTCATCGGCATCGGCGGGGAAGGCGTAGCGGAATGACGAGCCGCGCACCGCGCCCGCGCCGAGCCAGCTCCAGGTCTGGCCGCCATCGGTGCTCACGGCCGGACCGCGCGCGCCGATCACGTTGCTCCGGGTGAACTCGAAGGTGAGAGTGCGTCCGGCCGCCCCGCGCACCCGGAAATACCAGTAGAACCAGTCGCTCTGCGTGTCGCGCAGATCCTGGCGCACGCGAACCGTGTCGCCCTCCATGCCCTCCATGAGGATGTTCCCGCCTGGGAAGTCGCAGTCGATCATGGGATCTGGGTCTCCCTTCACGGCGTGCCTGCCGCGCTCCCGATCCGGACGCCGGCGGCCAGGTCCACATAGGCGAAGGTGGGGACGCGGTAGCTCTGCCCCGGCAAGACGTTGTAGAGGTAGCCCTTCGCGTAGTCATTTGGATCCCGATAGCCGCGCACCAGCGACATGGCTCCGAGGGAGACGCGGGCGCCCTGGGCCGATACGATGGTATAGGCGGCGCCTTGTTCGCCATCGTTCTCCACGAAGATCGTGCGCCCGGCGAGTGCCTTCGGATTCGGGAGAGGGGCGCTCAGCTCGAGCTGCTGGTCGTTCGGGTCCTCTGCCAGCACGCGCGCGAGGGTGCCGGTGTGCGCGGCCGTTTCGGCTGTCAGACGGAAGGCGCCGCGCTCCAGGAGCGTGCCTTCCATCAGCTTGGCGCACTCCACCTGGCCGCCACGGAACGAGAGGAAGCCGTGGGCGCCCTCCAGCGTGATCCCGCCCTCCACGCGAACGCGCCCTGGGGTCTCGCAGCTGATCAGCACGTCGCGCCGGCCATCGGCAAGCGTCACTTCCACGGCCACCGGGTGGGTGTCTGGGGCGGCCTCGGCCACCTCCAGCCGGCGCACGCTCTGGATGAACGGCTGCCAGTCATACGGCTCCAGGATCGTGACGAAGGTCGATTCCAGGTTCTCGCCCTTGCGCGTGAGGAGGAGGTAGCGCATCCGCCGAGGAGCGCCGCGCTTGTTCTGGGGCGGGTCGCCATCCGCCAGCGCCGCCTCCTGCGGGGGCGTCAGGCTATGGATCCGCAGATGCGGCTCGCGCCCTTCCGCGATCCGGTTGCGCGTGTCCGTGGCGCGGTAATCGAGCGTGAACGCGGTCGGCGGGTTGGGCATCCGCTCGACGTTATAGAGGAACGAGAATCCGGCCTTCGAGCGCCACTCCTTGTCCAGCGCCTCGAACGGCACGTCCGGGCCAGCGAAGGTGCCTTTCTCCTGCCGCTTCAGGACGAGGCCGGTGGCGGTCACCTCCCCGGGAGGGCCGTGCAACGAGAGCGTGTGCTCCTTGCCGCCGCGCACCCGGAAGAGATCGAGCACATAGCTGCCGCGCTCGCTCGCGTCCACCAGCCAGGCGGTGCGCCGGTAGGTGGTGCAGTTGGGGTAGATGCCATCGCTGGAGAGGTCCACCAGGCGCGCCTTTCCCTCCGGCTGGAATGAGAGGAGCCGACCGGTGTAGGAGTTGTTCTGCGCGGTGCCATCCACGGTGACCACGTTGTGCGAGGCGTTGTTGCGGCACCACGCGGAATCCTTGGGCCGGCCGCTGGCATACTCCGGATATCCCAGATCGGGCAGCATGTCGATATTCTCGGCATAGAGGCCGAGGTTGAGGCGGTCCTTGTGCCCGTGGCCGGTGTTTCGACCGTAGTAGACCCAGAGCGCCCTCCCATTCTCGCGGTTGGGCGATTGCAGCATGGCCAGGCCCCAGCCATCCATGAAGCCGCTCTCCAGGGGTGGCTCCGGGCCGGAGACCAGACGCGCGACCTCCTCGCGGAGTGCCTCCGGGTTCTCGGAGAAGATAGAGCCGTGAACCCGGTCGAGCTTCCGTCCGAGGCGCTGCCAGGCGAAGCGGGCCAGCGCCGGATCCCGGTAGATCTCGTAGGCGCGGAGGTGGACGGGCGCGCCGGGGGCCACGATCCCCCAGGCGCTCGCGGCGCCCGAGTCGCCGACAGGAGGCGTCACGGCGTCGAGGCAGGTCCACCGCTGGCAGGCGAGGTAGTACTGCCGATACTTGGGGAAGTCACGATAGATGCTGCGCGCGCGGTACTTGGGGTTGTCCTCCAGCAGGTCGGCGGCAGGTTGCAGCGAAGCGCCCCAGAGGCAGTAGCCGGGGGCACCTTCGTTGCCCAGGCCATCGCGATCCATGACGCTGACAAGCACCTGAGCCAGGTTACCCCCCGTGCAGATCTCCCGTCCGGGATGGTCGGGATCGCGCCGGTAGCTGCCGGGCGCGAAAACCCAATCGATCAACTGGGGCGTTTCCACCCGGTCATCGAGTGCGAGCGCGGCGGCGATCATCGTCCGCTGGTGCATCCCCTGGTTGCCGTGGATGCGGCCATCCTTCACCGCCTTGATGATCTCGCGGATCAGGCCTCGCTCGATGTGCGCGGCAACCGCCCTTGGATCGGGCGTGCGCGGCAGCGCCTGCCGCCGGTGCATGCCATCCACGAAGGCGGCCAGGGCCGTATCGCGAATCAGGGCATCGAAGACTTGGTCATAGGCGAGCGCCCAGCTACTCCCGTTGCCCGTCTCCCAGATGGTGCCCTCCACCTTTCCCATGCCCCGGCCCCCATGCGAATGGGAGAAGTCGAGCTCATGCAGCGGCCAGAAATCCATCTCGGGATAGACATCGGCCAGGCGTGCCAGGAGGACGCCGCACTTGTGGGCATAAACCGGATCGTCGGTGAGCGTGTAGGCGCGCGCCAGGCTGGCGATCCCGCGCTTGATCTCCACCCACAGACCCCATTGCGCGTATACGGCGATGAAATCCCAGCGCGTGCCCTCCGCGTCGGTCCAGCCGTAGCCGTCATCTACGTAGGCCCGGTGAAGGGGATCGCTGGGATCGGGGTGGGCGGTGTTGAAGAGGAGCTTCGGGTCGCCCTTGCCCCGGCGGAAGAAGCCGTGCTCATCCAGGGCCGAGCGGTAGTAGGCGCCGAAGTCATTGCCTGGAAAGACGGCCTGGCACTTTGGGTTCGGACAGGTGATCTTCCAGGGGTTGCCGAAGACGTCGCATCTCCAGGGATAGTTGCCGAAGGGGATGATCCCCTCCTTGCACTTCGGGCAGAGCGCCGTCTTGTTGGTGCCGTAGACGTTGTAGACGTGGATGCTGCGCGGCAGCTCCTGGCTGGGGACTAGCGCCCAGAGCTGCTCATCGGGCATGGCCTTCCAGCGCGCCGCCGCCTTCTGCGCGGAGGCGCGCTCCGCACTGGCCCAGTCGTAACGCGCGGCGTTGCGTACCGCGTTGGCTCGCTGCCGCGCTGTCACCGTGAGGCTGGCCTCCTTGGCCAGGAGCATCGAGGGATCCGCGACGCCGATCACTCCCGTCAGCGCCACTGTGAAGAGCACGCGTTGCAGAGGCATCATCATCTTCTGCCCTTTCGCATGCGGCCGGCGGCGCCTCGATGGGGTGACGGACGCTCCCTCGCGCCGGTGGGAGAAAGGGCTTTGCCCCGCCGGCCAACGCGGCGGGAGGGAGCGCGGTCGCGCCCTCCTCCCGCCCTACGTCCGGAAGTCACTCTACCCGTCAGCGCCCGGGATCGAACCACTCCTGCGGCGTGCGCGAGAGGTAGGGAGGAACGCCCTCCAGCTCGCAACCCAGGTCCATCGCGGCCCACAGGACCAGGCTCCACACCTTCCCCGTGTCGGCCGGCGCCGGCTTGATGACGAGCATGCCGCGTTCGGGCTGCTTGGGATCCACCGTTCCCTTCGGCGCGCCCTCGATGAACGCCTGGCCGGGGTTGGCATCCTGGTGGACCGCCGCGACCTTGCCGTCCGGAGTGACCGCCGCGCCGCCATAGGTGCCGGAGTGGACCCCGAGCAGGCGGATGCGGAACTCCTTGGTGCCTGCCGGCACCAGGAAGTGATAGCGCGCACGGCCCACGCCGCCCAGGCGGAAGCCGGGCACGGTCTGCGTCACGATCCCCAGGCGGTCACCGCTCAGGTCCCACACGCTGCGCTGGTCATCCTGAATCACCACCCGGAAAAGCGCGCCAGGGGCTCCACGGAGGGGACACCGGATCTCGCAGGCGGTGTCGGTGCTGAACTGTTGCTCGTGTACAACAGTTCCCGCCGCGTCCAGGACGCGGAGCGTGCCGGTCTCGGCGCGCTTCATCATGGAGCCATGGGGCGAGCGCGTTGCCACCAATTCGCCGGTGGGCCCGCCCAGGCGCACAAAGAAACGCTTCTCGTCCGGGGCGCGCAGGTTGTGCCGCGGCGCCACCGGCGTGCGGGCGACCCACTCCTCAATGCCGGTATCGCTGCCATCCAGCACGCGCGCTCCCTTGTCCGGACGGCGCGCGTACCACTCCTGAAGGAGGGCTAGCGTTCCGGAGGTGAAGTGCATCTTCAGCGCAACCGACTTTCCGAAGGCGTCGGCGCCCCGACGCACCACGCCCCGCAGGCCGCTCTCCGCCACGCGGATGAAGCGCTCATCGCCCGTCAGGTGCCCAACATAGGCGACCGACCCGATGATCAGCGGGTTGAGGGTGGTGCTTGCCTTGTAGAAGGGCTCGCCTGTCACCGAAGCGGAGTAGGGCCATCCCTCGGCAACCTCGTCCCAGGACTTGAGCACCCACTCCGCGGCGGCGATCAGCGATTTGCGCACCGCGGGATCGCCCGTCTCCTCATGGAGGGCTTGCAGCCCGCCGAGGAGGACGCCCATCAGGAAGAGGTTGTTGCCGCGCGCGCCTTCATGACCGCCGGCGTGGTCGCGCGGCAGGATGTGCGGCCAGGCGCCTCCCTCCTCGAACTTCTGCTCGCGCAGCGCCACGGATCCGATGTGCCGGGCGGCCTCCAGGTATTTCGGGTCGCCCGTGGCCCGGTAGAGCGCCAGGACAGCCTTGATCGACCAGCCGGCCGAGCGCTCGTGCGTGCCCAGGGCCTTGAACGCCGGCGCCGCGGCCCAGACGATGTGTTCTCCCAGCCCGAGAGCGGCCTCCATCACGCGCGCGTCGCCCGCCAGGTACCAGGCGTCCACCATGCCATCGGCCCAGGTGTGCCCATTGGCGGCCTCGGTGTGATAGTCATACCGGTGGCTCCAGGTGGCCAGCGGGGGATTCTGCGACCAAGTGCCGGTGTGGCCGATGGAGTGCTGGTGGTTGGCGCCTACGTAGTAGGGATCCGGATAGGCATGCACGCAATCGACATCGGCCTGATGCCGCGCCGCGATCAGGGCCGCGCGGTAGTAGTCGCGGTTCCCGGTGCGCGCGAACTGCATGAAGAAGCCGTGGGCGAAGTCGTACTCATTGTTGCCCCAGTTGCGGCCGCGCTCGCCGAACCAGTCGCCATAGTTCAGGTAGCCATACTCGCGTGTTCTTATCCGGCTGCGCTCATTGGCCTGATGGGCCGCGGCCACCCATTCGTCCCACGCGGCGAACTGCTTCTGGAGCGGCGCCGCCAACCGCCCGAGGGCACCCGTGGACGCGTACCAGGAGGCGGGCACGACGGCGATCACCGGCGCATTCGTTTCGGCTTCGATCTCTTCGGGCGTCGCTTGACCGCCGAAATCGAAGGCGATTCGCTCTGTGAAGGAGACCCCCCACTTGAAGCGGTACTTCCCCTCAACGAACGGATAGAGCAGGTAGTGAGGCAGGTTCGTGCCATACTCCGGACCCGGCTGCGCCGGCAGGAGGTCAATGGAGAGCCCCGCGCCCTCACACGAGAGGCCCTTCGGCCAGCGCTGCCAGAAGTCGCGCACCGCGACGGTCAGTGCGCCCCGATCCGTGGAGACGCGGATCACGCCAGGCGCCTGGCCTCCCTTGCTCTGCTGGCCATCGGCCCGCACGAGGCACTGCGCTTCGTCCTCCTGGAAGAGCGAGAGCGTTCGGCCCTCGCGCGCCTGTAGTTTCCCCGCTTTGTCACGCAGGAACAGCGTTCCCTGCCGGATGCTCCCGGACGGCGCGAACGGCAGCGAGAGCGAGGTGATATCGGTGAACTCGGTCTTCAGATAGTCGTTGAGGTGCGTCAGCGCCAGATCAACGCGAGGCGAGTCGGCGCGGAAGGTGAGCCGGGCGACATAGCGCATGTAGGTTGTGCCATCGTTCGCGGCGTAGGCACCTTCGACGCGCACCACGAGCTTGCGCGGGCCCTGCTCCTCGATGCGCACGCTCTCCGGCGGGCGGGCCGAGGCCGTGAAGAGCTTGCCGTGCTCATCCACCATGCGGATCCCATCCGCGCCAAACGCCGCGACGCGCTCGCTTTCGGCAAAGCGGCCATCGCGGTTGGCATCGAGGCGCACCTCTTGAAGCAGGTTGAAACGCCGCTTGTCGATGATCGCCTGCAGCGGCCCGGTGGTGATCGTCAGCGCCGCATCGGTCTCGGTGGCTTTGAGCGGGGAGGGCGTGGCCGCGCGCTTCACCTGGCTCCCGAACTCGACGGTGTACTCGGTCGACTCGCGCGCTTTGAGCGGGGCCGCGAACTGGATCAACACCCACTTGAGGCTATCATCCGGCCAGAAGGAGGTGGGTGTCACCTGGCAGGGCACCTCGGCGCCACCTGGAGAAAGAACGCGCACCTGCGCCGCGTCGAAGAGGGCACCCTTGGCAAGAGGAAAGCCGAAGCGGATGGGCGTTGCCTTCCGGGCCACCCCCGCCTCTTCGAGAAGATGAACGCGCACGCGCTCGCGGGTTACCGAGCCGCTCTTACCGGGCTGGCGCACCGTGGCCGCGAAGGGTACCGCCGGCCGCGGCCGGCCCACGCTGATCGGCGTCTTCGGCGCCACCTGCTCGTAGGTGAGACCCTTATCCTCCAGACGTTCTAGCTTCACGACGTCGTTATGGTAGCGGTAGTCGGCAAAGCCACGCAGATCGGCGAGCTGGCGGCGATCCAGCTTGGGCACTGCGTGTGCTGAACGCGGCAGCATGGCCACACGGTGGGGCGTGCCGTCGCTGCGCCCGCCGGCGCGCTGGACGAGGAGATGGACTCCCACTGCGATTTGGTCGCCGGCCGCTGCGAGTGGCGCGTCGAGGACCAGATAGAGTATGTTCCCATCCACTGTGCCACCGGCCATGGAGTTCCCATTGTCATAGGCGTTGTTGTGGAGGGAGAGTGAGACGTCTCGCCCCGAGACCACCGCCATCAGATCAACTCCGCCGTGGTGTGGGTCTTTACGCCCCGTCTGCGGGTTGTCATCCATGTCGGCGTAGAGGATGAAAGTGGAGCCCACGAAGTTGGGCTTGCGCGCGAAGGTCACTCGGAAGAGCAGGCGGTTTTCGCCCACGTGGCAGGCATCGAGAGCAAGAATATCGGGCGCGTGTTGCGCGGCCTCCTCCTCGGAGTACTTCTCATCCTTGCTGGTCGCGATGGGGACCAGTTCCTGCTTCACCTGCGGCAGCAGGCCGAGCTTTGTCTCTACGGCATCCGGAATGCCATCGCCATCGGCATCCGCGGCGGGCGCGGAGCACGCGGGCGATAGGAAAAGAGAGAGCGCCGTGAGCACGAGCGCGAGGCGGTATGGATGCATGGTGGCCAACTCCTCCATTCAAGGGGAGCGCGGGCGAGGCGCTACCCCATTGGAGAAGGCATTCTACATCCTGCCGGCGGATCCCTGGCCGCGATACGGCTGTCGGATCCCTACCGACCCCCGGCCACGGGCGCGTGTTAGCCCGCGCCCGGCACCATACCGGAGCCGACCGGTTCTCTCATCTGTTCCTGTTCATCTGTGTTTATCCGTGGATGACGATGCTCACTTCTCCATCGGGATGAGCAGCCAGTAGTCCAGGTTGAGCAGGCCGGAGAGCGTCAGGATCTCCAGGTGGTGCTCGCCAGCGGCCAGTTCAATGGCGGCTGGCTGGCCCTGGGCGTTGCACAGGACGTGATGCCTCCACTGTTCCGGGGAACCGCCAAAGCCACCGGTGTCGGCAAAGCTGGCCATCGCGCTGCCTCCGAGCGGCTTGCCATCGATCCGGACGACGCGCTCTGCCATAGGCTCGTGGGTCGCGGCCTTCAACACGAGCAGGTAGCGCCCGGTTTGGGGCACGTTCACCACCCACCGGCACCCAAGACCCGAGACCGCCGGCAACGAGACGCCCTTGCCACCGGAGAGGAAGGGGCGGTGCGTGTAGATCTGGGGCGTGCCATGCAGGCCTGTGGCATAGCTCTCCGCCTCTATCTTCTGTCCGGCGGCAAGGCGAGGGTCGTCTTTGGCGAGCGGTTGCGCGGGAACGCTTTTTCCCTGATACGCCTCCTCGAACGCGATCCGGGGGAGGGGAGTGCCCACGGGCACCTCAACCAGGAGGAAGTCGGAGCCCTGGAGCACGACCTCCGAGCCGTTCGTGATGGCCTCCTTCCCCACCCAGACGCGGGCGCGCGCGGCGGCCTCGCCGGACAGCCGGGCCCGGTAGATTCCCTGGCGGGCATGCACCACAACCCACGCGGCCACCGTGTTGTTGGCGGTGCGCGAGACCCCCGCGCCCTCTTTCATCTCTGCCTGGCCGACTGTCACCCGGAGCGTGCCCGCGGGCGCCGGCTGGGGAACCCCGGCGGGAACGGCGCTCAGGGTGTGTTCGCCCTTCGTAACCCGCAACCGGAGCGTGCCGGACCTCCTGTCGTAAGACCACTTGCCGGGGGGAAGCATCTTGCCATCCAGGCGCACGCCTGCCGGGCGTCTTCCCATGTGGAGACCGATGTTGGCATCGGCATCCGCTGCAATCGTGCTCTCGAAGCTGCCTCCAGCCCAGCCGGCATCCACGCGGCACGGCGCCGAGGATGTGACGAGAGGTGTGGCGCCGTGTTGCAGGCGCGTGCCGGAGACCAGCAGGTAGCGCGCGGTGCCAGTGCCCTGCCGGCTGGCGGCGGCCGTGCCATCAAAGCGCAGGCTGGCCAGCGCGCGCGTGGAGCGCGCTCCCGGAGTGGCGAAAGCGATCACTTCCGTCCCGAGCACCAGTCCGGTGGCTCCCTCGCCTTGGGCTAACTGGCCCGTCTGGCCTGGGGGCGTGCCCTCGTGGAACGCCTGGAGGAGCGTGAGGAACGCCTGCCCTGCCGCCTTCTCCTTCGTCTCGGCACGGTAGTGCCACTGATTGGGCATCGATCCGCCGCGCGCCTCCGGGGGCACGCCGAAGTCATCATCTTGCCATTGACTCAGCCCGGCGGGCAGGAGGTGTTGCACGCGCAGGCGCGCCTTCCCGCGGCGCACGAGAACGCTCTGTCGCGCGTCGTCGATCTCCATCTGTTGCTCCGCGTGGAGCAGCCACTGGAAGGTGGCTGGCTGCGGGCTCTCCAGTTCATCGTAGAGGACGAACGCATCCGGGCGCAGGTGGAGGATATGGCGGCGGAAGCGCTTCAGCCGGCCCGAGTACGCCTCGGCGGCTTCGCCACACCAGTACGCATAGCTTTTGCCGCCATGGAAGGCAACGCTCTTCCCGCGGGCGGTGAGGTCCTGCTCCTTCTGGCCCTCGCCATCGACCAGAATCGTGTTGTGTGCCTTGGTGCGGATCGCCCACTCCTTGTGGTGCGGGCTCATGTACCAGGGATAGTAACCGCTATCGATGGCGAGAGGCTCCCCAAACGCCGAGAGGATGAAGCTGTTCTGATCGGCATGGCTGTGGTTGAAGGAACCAAAGGGGCTGGCCTTCGCCAGGAGCATGATCCCGTCCGGCGCGTAGAGATGCGAGTGCATCGCCACCCAGCCGATGTCGCTGGAGATGCGCGATTGTGGGAGATCCACCGGTGGCCGCGCCGGAAGGTTGGCTCGGGGAAAGAGGAAGCCGTACGGACTGCTATCCGAGGGCGCGCTCGCCAGATCGGCGTACCACTGGTAATACTGGTTCCGGTAGGCAGCCGCGTAGTGCTCCATGTTTCGCTTGTCGGTCGCGTCCACGCCATAGGGGCCCGTATCGCCGAAGTAGGAGAAGCCACACCACGGCGGCTGGAAGTAGAGCTTGAAAAGGCCATTGTTGCGGAACCACGGCTTCTGGTAGAGATCGATCCCGGTGGATGATTTCAGCGCGTCCACATACTGGAACGCGAAGGAACAGGACCACTTCCAATAGCTGACGCCCTGCGACCACCCGCCCTCGTCGCCGCCCCAGGGCGGGAAGGAGTTGGCGTAGACGCGGATGGTGTAGGCCGCCCACTCATCCGCCTCGGGCACTTCGCCGGCGATGGCGAGGGTGGCTAGGCCCAGGTAGCCGATGTTCGATTGCCCGTGGGAATCGAGCGGGTAGTTCAGGATCTTGTTGTTCGTCGCATAGATCTGGTACATGATCCGGCACCGGTCGGCAACCGCCTTCTGGATCGGCGCGCGCTCCTCGGGCGAGAGTGTGTCCGCGATCCAGTCGTAGGCCATGGCGCTCTTGATGAGGAGATCGCGGAAAACCTGGTCGTTCGAGCGGAAGCCGGTCGCGCCATCGGGATCCCACCGGGAGAGATGGAGGAGGTAGCGCTTCGCGCCTTCGGCATAGCGGGGCTCGCCGGTGATTAGATAGCCGAAGGCGAGGTTCCAAAGGCCGGACGACACCTGCCCGGCGGCCGCGCGGAGCCGGGAGTCGATCTTGAAATATTCCAGGTCGATTGGGCGCCCGCGCAGGTCGCAATCGACCGGCTCGGCGGCGGGCTCGGCCTTCAACAGCCGCTCGAGCATCGGCTCGTACTGCTCCCACCACGCCTTGCCCTGGGCCAGGCGGCGCGCGCGGAGTGCGGGAAGCTCCTCCGGCGTGACGTAGATCCGGGGGTGGCCTCGCCGCAGGCGTTTCTGCAGCACCTCCTCCATCGGGGGGAGGACGAACTCGACGGCATCCGCCGGCACCTCGAAGGAGCGTGCCCGGCCAAAACGGGAGTGCTGGCCATCCTCATCGGTGAAACGAATCCGCCAGTACCACAGGCCGGGCGCCAAAGGTCGCGACAGGTTATGGCAGTTGAGGGGAAGCCCCTCCTCGGTGATCAGGCTGGGCCCGGAGAAGTTCGGGGTGCGGCAGAGCTGGAGTGTGTACGTTTCGGCGTCCCTTTCCGGGCGCCACCGAAAATCGGGTGGGTTTTGAGCGACGACCGCGCCATCGGCCGGGTTGGGCCGGACCAGGAGGGGCGAGGTCTCCTCATCCTTGACCTTGAGATCGACCTGGGTGAGCGGCACGAGCGAGAGATCATCCCAGGCGCAGGCGCCGGTTCCATACAGGTAGAGCAGCAGGATCACCTGGATCGGCTTCCCCTTAAGCGCCCGGGGAATACCAAACTCGACGCTGAACTCTCGCCACTCCGGATCCTCACCCGGCACGGTGGCGCTCTCCACGGCGACGATCTCCTTCGGGTCGGCCGCGTCGAAGAACTGGACCACCACGGCCCGGCGCCCGCCGGTGCCTCGCGCCAGCGCATTCACCCTCAGCGCCCGCGGCGCGGGGAAGGTCTCGGAGCGCGACAGGACGCCCGCGCGACCGTTGGCCCCCTCCGCCGTGCCCTCTACCTTCACGCAAGGGCTTCCATCGCGGCCCCCGGTCGGATCGACCGATACCTGGTATTTCCCTTCGTGGGCAAAGGGGTTCCAGCCGTCCGGCATCGCCCGGTTGGGGCTCCGTTGGGCGAAGTCACCATTGGCGACGAGGCTGGGCGGCGTCTGCCCATACGTCGGGGGCAGCGCGGCCAGCAGGAGGAGAATCATCCATGGAAGGCGCATCGGGGTCTCCCTTTCGCTTGACGTGCGACGGCAGTGGCGCGCGTGGCCCTGCCATCGTAGGATTCGCCCTCATGGCGCAGGCACCTGCCGTCCGCGCTGCGGGCTCCGGGTGGGAAGAGCCGGGCAACTTCGTTTGAGCAAGAGTGACCAGGGATCTGGCCCCGCGGGCACGAAAGCACGAGAGGGCGCGGGTGTAGAGGCATGGAGTGGGGGGCCGGGGCGTGCCCGGGGCGCGCCGGCTCTCTCTGCCGTCTCTCTGCTTCCGGCGCTTCTCACTTGACCTTTGGGGGAAATGGGATGCTGAAGCTAGGGATAGTAGGCCTGGATGGACACGGGCCGGTCTTCGCCAACGTGGTGAACGGGCCGGAGCCGAAGGTGGAAGGCGCGCGCGTCGTCGCGGCGATGCCGGTGCCCTCTGTGATGATTCCCGAAGAGAGGCTGCGCGAGAATATCGAGAAGACGCGCGCCCTCGGGATCGAGATTCTGGATGATCCGAAGGCGCTCGCCTCGCGCGTGGATGGCGTGCTCGTGCTGCACGATGATGGCTCGAAGCACCAGGAGCTGGCTAGCCTCTTCGCGCCGTTTGGCAAGCCGATCTTCGTGGATAAGCCGTTCGAGACGACGCCGGAGAAGGCACGCGCGCTCGTCGAGGCGTGCCGGCGCCACTCCACGCCCGTCTTTTCGGCCTCTTCGCTCCGCTTCTCCAAAGAGCTGACGGAGGCGCTGGCCGACAACGCGGGCGGCGAGATCCTTTCGGCGATGACCTATTCGCCCTTCTCGCCGAAGCCCACGATGCCCGGCTGGATTTACTACGCGGTTCACAGCGTCGAGCCCCTCTTCCAGATCCTGGGCCGAGGGTGCGAGCGCCTCTCCTGTCTGCCCGGCGAGCATGGCCCGGTGGCGATTGGCGAATGGTCCGGCGGGCGTACCGGGATCGCCAAGGCGACGGCGCGCGGCCACTGGAGCTATGGCTTCACTCTCTGGCGGGAGAAGGCGGACCAGATGGCCGTGGTGGATCCCGCCCACATCTATCCCGCCCTCCTGCGCGAGGTGAAGGCGTTCATCGAGACGGGCAAGTCACCGGTGGATCCGGAGCAATCGGTCGAGATGGTCGCCTTCATGGCGGCGGCCAACGAGTCGATGGCGAATGGGGGTAAGCCGGTCGCCCTGAAATGCTGATCCGCGCCGTCCGGACGTAGTCAGCACGGGCGCAACCAGCGCGGAGCCAATGAACGTCTGGCCTATCCGGTTCACTTGGGGCGAACACGAGATAGGGCGAACCTTCATTGTTCGCCCTGCTACCCAACTCCGCGTGCGGGTTGGGCCTGCGGATGTTGGCTCCGCGCATGGGTTTCCAGGGCGCGGTCGGGAAAATAGAGGAGTGGTTGATGTCTGTTCGTATTGAGGAAGCGCTGCGAGAGATCGCGCAGCAGATCGGCCCGGGGGTGGAGGAGGTTTCCTTCGCCGTGGAGTTGGAAGGGGGAGCGATCCGGCTGACCCCGGAGAACCTGGAGCTGCAGGTCAAGCGGGATGCCGCTTTCCCCGGTGACGGAGCCTGTGTCTTCACCGGGCAATGGCGTGACGTGCGCGTCGAGTGGGCGTTCACCCCAAAAGCGGGAGGCATGGCCGTCAGCCTCCGCGCGGCAGGCGAGCACCCGTTGCGCTGCCGGAGCCTGGAGTCGCTCATCGTCCGCTACTACCGCGAGGGCGCGGACCTTGGGGCGTGGCGCGTGCCCACGAAACGGAGGCCGCTCGCCAACGTCGGGATGCTCCGGCTCGATGAGCTGGACGACGAGACTGCCACTGGAACGCTGATGCGCGGGCTGTTCCGCGATAGCCGGACGCCGGGCCTCTTCGCCGGCACGCTCCTGCCACAGAGGCACTCGCATCAGTATCACCTCACCCGCGATGGCGAGGATACCGCGCGCCTCACCTGTGCTACTCACTTCATCGAGGGCCCGGCCCAGGCGAAAGAGTGCGTCTCGGAGACCTCCTGGGTCTGCGCCACGCGCACGGCGCGTGACGCCATTGAGACGCTGGCCTCCTTTGTGCCCGTGATGGACGCGCCTCCCGCTCCGCCCGTCGGCTGGAACTCGTGGGACTACTACTTCGCCGCCGTCTGGTTGGACGACATCATCGAGAACATGGACGCCATCCGGGCGGATCCCGTTCTCTCCCGGCAAGTCGGGCCGATTGTCATTGACATGGGGTGGTCGCACACCGAGGGCGACTGGTATCCGAACTACCGCTTCCCCGGCGGCTTGGAAGCCACGGTGGAGGCGATCCGATCGCGCGGGTTCACGCCGGGCATCTGGACCGCCCCGCTGATGGCGCAGCCGATGACCGTGACCGCTCTGCGCCACTACGAGATGTTCGTGAAGAACCAATACGGCGATCCCGAGAGCCGGGGGGGACATTACGTCCTGGACCCCACGCACCCGAAAACTCAGGAGTACCTGCGAGAGCTGTACACGCGGCTCTATCAGGCCGGGTTCCGCTTCTTCAAGGTCGATTACGTCTCCGATCTGGTGCATGCCGAGCGCCTGCACGACCCGACGAAGGGGCCGTACGAGGCGCTGGCGGATCTCTTCAGGCTCATCCGGGAGTGTGTCACCTCGGAGAGTCATATTCTGGGCTGTTCGTTGCCCATCGAGTGCGGCCCCGGGCTGGTGGATTCCGGGCGCACCGGCATCGATATTCACAATCACTGGGGGCATGTCACCTGGGCGTTCGACTACCTCACGCTCGTTTACCCGTTCCACAACCGCGTCTGGGTGAACGACCCCGACTTCCTCATCGTACGCGGGCGCGACACCTCGCTGGAGGCCGAGACGAATGTCCTCAACCCGCAAGCGCATCATCCCAATCCCGGGCGATGGCGGGGCGGCCCCGTCTTCACGCTTGATGAAGCACGGACCTGGGCAAGCGTGGTCCTCCTCTCCGGTGGGAGCATCTTTCTCTCCGACCGGATCTCGATGCTGAATGACGAGGGCCGTGCCCTCCTGCGGAAGGCGGTCTTTCCCACCGGGATCCCCGCTGTGCCCTTGGACCTGTGCGACGAACAGCGCGCCTCGCTCTGGCTTCAGACACTCCCCGAGGAGCGGAGGCTGACCGTG
>DUUU01000240.1 GCA_012841485.1 Armatimonadota bacterium | reverse complement strand
TCGCGCTCCTCGCGCTCTTTGTAAGTGCCAGACATCTCGATGCCGCGAAGCGGCTTCATGCTGGCATCCACCGCCCGCACCAGGCCAAGCATGTTCCCTGTGCCGTCCGTTTGCTCCTGAAGGCGGCCTGCCAACAGGATGCCTGCCGGCGCGCGCACCTCAATCTGCGCGTGCTTCTGGAGCTGGACCTGCTCACCGGTCTGCAATTGGCGCACACCGCCGCCGATCTTCACGCCCCCGAGTGGGGTCGCTTCCACTCGGGCGCCCTGGATCTCCTCGGCGGCCAGGCCAGGGCGCTCGTGCTCCAAATACTCGCCCTCGAACTTGATCTTGCCCCCGGAGATCCCGGCGCTCAGGGCCACCTGCGTCTGTATGGCCGGCTCCTGATCCTCGGCGCGCGTCTCCAATCTCTGCGCAACGACGCGGGTGCTGTTCGTCACGCGCGCGTCCAGCTTCATGCCGGTCGTCTGGGTGGTCTGCTCCTCGCTGCCGCGGCCATCCACCATCACCTCATGATGCACCTGGGCGGTGCCCATCTTCCCGAGCCGCTGGTCTAGCTGCACGCGCTCAGAGACCTTTGTGCTCTCCGAATCGCCAGGCGCGCTCACTTCCTCTTCATGTCGGCGCAGCGTCAGACGCGAGAGAGGGGTGATATCTGCCGTCAACGCATTGGAGAGGAGAGTTTTCACGCGCGCCGTCTGGCCATCGGCGGCCTCTTCGGTGCGCTGGTATTCCGTCTGCGCGGAGAGGCGGCTGGAGAGCGCGTAGGCGCCGGAGAGATCGAGCTTCTCGATGCCCTGCTGCCACTGGTAATCCTTGGCGCCGGCAAATGCTTCGCCCGTGCGCAGATAGCTCGCGCGGGCCTTGGCGCGCCTGGTCGCCGTCTCGGCAGCGATCTGCATGCCGGTGGTATCCCCCCCGACGCCGTTCTGCGCGGAGCGAGGCGTGACGGCAATTAGCGAGCTCACCCGCGTGTGACTCCCGACCTGCGTATCCAGCCCCACGCCAACCGCGGTGAGGGGAACCTCGCCGGGATCGGTGGCCCGCCAAGCACCCACGAGCTTCACGGTCGAGTTGATGCCGGCCCCCACCTGAAGCTCGGCCAGGTTGAGCGAGAGCGGGCCGCTGGCAACCTCCATTGCGGCGCCCGTGCCCCCCGGGCGATACGTGTACGCCACGCGCGCGATGTGATCCTTGGAGAGAGCCGTCGTGAAGGTGATGGTCCCCGCCGCGTGATCCACATGGTAATCGGCGGGCAGGAGCTCGCGGGCGCCGTTCAAGCGCACCGAGAGCGTTCCAGGCACGATGGGCCGATGCGAGAGCTTGTAGGGACCCTTGCCCCCATTCCCCCAGATCAGGTCGGTGGCCGCGTGGCGCTGCACCTCGGCGACCTCACCGCCGAACCGGGCACTCAACGACGCGCGTGCCGGAACCGAGGCTGCGATGACCAGGCTCACAGCGATCAGGCCCCACGCCCACTTCCCAAGCGGGCTCCGTACCCTATGCATCCGTTGCCGAAGCATCGCTCGTCAGGAGACTCCTCACCCCTCGCCACACCCCATGCTCACTTCTATTAGAGGGTGGATGCTTCCAGGAAGTTTCCATCGGGCAGGCGTGCGCGACCGCGCCTGGCCTTATCCATGGGGACAGGGGGATGATCGTTTCCGGGAGTCTCGGTTGGCCGGCGCCAGGGAGCGACCCGGCTTGCAGGCCGCGCCTGACCACGCTATGGGATCTCCAGCGGAGAAGCATCCCAGCGCCCGTCATCCCATCGAATCTGCCATCCCTCGCGCATCGCACCGTGACCCGTGTTCAGGACCGCGCTCCCATCCGGGAGGTCGCTCCGTTGGAGACGGTGAAGGTGCCCGCAGAGATGAATGCTCGGGCGGATGGCGGCGGAGGCCTGGCGGAAACAGCGTTGGCCCCCATGGCCGCCGCCAGGGGTCCGGTCGCCCCATCCGGCAGGGCAGGCATGGGTGACCAGAATATCGATCTCCTGCCCGGCAATGCGTGCGGCGAGGGCTTCCACTTCCTCATCGGTGACGTATGGGGGCAACTCGCGCCCGGCGAGCCATTCGTCGAGGACGAGCGTGGGCTTGCGACGCCTGGCTGCTTCCCACTGCCGGTTAAGCCGCGAGCCCAGCTTCGTCTTGGCCCAGATCCCGCTGATCCCCGCTACAGTGAGCCCGAGGACACGGCGGGTCTCGCCCTGAGCCAGCAACACGGGCGTGCCATCCGCGTTTTTCAGTCTGGCAAGGAGAGGCCGGTCATCGTGGTTTCCATACACCGAGAGCACGTGGGCGCGCTCGAGAAGCAGCATGAACTCCTGTTCGCGCAACTGGCCCGGGTCGCCCCAATCGCCCGCGCAGAGGAGGAGTTGCGGGCGAATGCGGTCCAGGGCGGCCGGCAGCCAGGAGAGCTCGCCATGCAGATCGCTGACCGCCACTATCACCATCGCCATCCTCCATCCTGACGCCTCTATCCGCCCGGCTCGCAGGACAAGCGCGCACACGCGGGCGATCCGCCATCGTCCGCCACGAGAGCCGCTCGCATCCCCCTCGGTTCCGGAACGCCAGTCATCACTCCCGCACTTCCCGTGCCAGGGGCCTCCAAGTGAACACCTGGCTGCGCCACGCACCCCATCCATTCGCGCGAGCGGGGGAACCCCGCCCGGAAGCCTTTTGAACGCGCGAAAAAAAGACCGCTCCAGGCCAATCGCAAGCCGCCACCGCATGGAAGGAACAGGCGGCAGCATCCACGAATGAGGGTGAAATCGGGCTGGCACCCTGGGCCAGTCGCCGAAGGGAGTTCTCAATGGGCAAGCGATACTCCTGTCTCCTCTGCTGGATTCTTCTCGCGGTCTCTCTCGTGCCGGTGTCGGCAAAGGAGCGCACCGTGCTCCTCTGGCAGGACGCGCTGCCAGGGGGCGCCGATGTAGCATCCGTGGGGGCGTTGCTCCAGGATGCCGGCATCCCGACCGAGGTCGTCAACGGCAGGGACCTCTCCACGCCGGGTCGCCTGGATACCAGGCGCGTATCGCTCCTCGTTCTACCCTACGGCTCGCGATACCCTGCCCCCGCGCGCGACGCCCTCCTTGCCTACCTCCGCGGCGGTGGAGCCCTCCTGACGCTGGGCGGGCGTGCCTTCACGGAGCCACTTCAGCCCGCGGGGGATGGCTGGGCCACCGCCGAGGCGCTGCGCCAGCCACTGCCCGGCGATCCTCTGGTCGTGGCCGATTTCGAGCCGAACGGCGCAAATCCCGAGGCGGTCACCGCCTCCGACCGGCCCGATATGCCGGTCATCCGCTCCGTGGCGGAGAAGGGCGGGCATGTTCTGGAGGCCCACTCCCCCACCCTCACCGGCTTTGAATACGTCTTGCTGCGTGTCGGTCCGGGAAGAGCGGACCGGCCCATCCTGCGCTTCCGCGCGCGCGGCGATGGAGCGACGCCCTTCCTCTGCGTTGAGGCGGGCGAAGCGGATGGCTCCCGCTGGAAAGCGATCGTGCCCCTCACCAAGAAGTGGGAGACCTACCGCATCCATGCAACGGAGTTTGTGGCCTATGCGAGCCCGTCGCGCATGGGCGAGGGCGACTCGTTTCACCCGGAAGCCCTCCGCGAGCTGCGCTTCGGCTACACGCAAGCGATGGTGGGCACCGGCGCCCACCGCTTCTGGATCGATGATATCGTCTGGGAGCCAGGGGTTACCGTTGCTCGCGCGGGCAAAGCGCGCCCGCTGGTGCGCACGGCGGCATCGCCCGTGGAGGTCTTCTTCGGAAGTCACCTCACGGGTGGCACTGGTGTCATGCCCCTCTTCTCCCTGAGCACGCGCATCCCAGACGGCGCCCGGCTGGTGCCCGTGCATCCCCTCGCGCCGCCGGTGCCACAGAGGCCCGCGCGCGGCTGGACGGCCACCGGATGGGCCGACGATCTCTTTACGGCGTGGCTGGATAACCCTGGCGGCCGGCTCTCCGTAGCGCGCCAGTCCACCGGAAGGCGGGAGACACTGGTTGAGGCGCGCGCCGCCGGGGGTAAGGTGGTAGGACCCGCGTTCTCATTGATCGTGCAGACCCGCGGCGAGTTCGCGGGCGGCCGGTGGGCTTTCTCGGGCATCGAGTCGCCGGACCTCTACTCCGCGAGGGACGCCGCTTCTGGGGCGGCCTTGGTGCGCCTGGTGCACGCGCTCACATCCAGGCCGCTGCTGGGCGAGCTGCGGCCCGAGTTCTCCGCCGGCGAGACCGGCGCGACGTTGCAGATCGCTGCCGAGGTGGCAGGCATACCCGGGTCCGATTCTACCGCCACAGTACGCACCCGCGTTTTCTCCCTCGGTGAGGCAGCGCCACTCGCGGAAGCAACGGCGTCCGCTCAAGTGCCTGCGGGCAAGCGCGCCCTGGTCAAAGGCGTCACCGTGCCCCTGGCCCGGCTGAACCCCGGAGCCTACCGGCTGGAGGCCTCGATCCTCGTCGATGGCGAGGAGATCGATCGGGCGACCTGCACAGTCGACCTGGCGCAGACGCTGCGCATGCTCGCGGACGAGTTTTGCCAGCGCCAGCGGGAGAACGGCACCTACAGTGGCGTCGCCTTCAACGATGCCCGCGCGGCGCGCACGCTCCTGGCGATGCACGCGCTCACCGGCGACCGGCGCTACCTGGCGTCGGCGCGCCGCTGGGGCGAGGAGGTCCTGCGGCAGCAGCGCGAGGATGGCGGTTACCGCATGGGCTACGGGATCACCTCCGTAGGCGAGGAGTGCTACGTGGCCGACGGCGGCGAGATCGCTACCGGGATCATCCGCCTGGCGCTCGACCTACCCGCGCGCGAACGAGGGCGGTATCTGAAGTCGCTGGAACAGTATATCCGCTTCCGCGAGGATTTCCGGTGCGAGGGTGGCGGCATCGGCGTCGGCTACTGCAAAACTGACTACGGCGTGCGTCCCATGGTGCCCCTCAAGGAGATCCGGCGCATCTACGCGCCGGAGATCAACCTCTACACCATCGGATGCACGCTTGCAACCGCCGCGGCCCACGCCACGCTTTTCGGGGGTCTGGAGGAGCAGCAGCGTGCCGCCGGGGATGCGCGCTGGCTGATGGAGCGGCAGAAGAACACCATTCACGGCGCCTATGTAGAGAGCTTCATCTGGGCGCACGCGCTCCTGCCGGACAAGGCGCTGCGCGCCGAGATCGAGGCGTTTCTCCGCGAGCGGATGATCCAGCCGCTGTGCGGCCCAGACCGCCCCTGGTGGATCTGGGGGGCCGGCCGCTCGGCGCTCACCCTCGATGGCTTCATCTACGCGGCGAACACCTTCGCCCCGGAGCCGGCCGTCCAGGCGGAAGCCGCGCGTGCCATCTACGGCCTCTGCGCGGATAGCACGCCCTGGTCCTTGCACCGGCTGCGCGCCGAACCAAAGTGGAACCACCACGACTGGATCTACGCGAGCTACGCGGGAGTCAGCCTGGCCGATGCCCTGCGCCCAGGGATCACGCTGCCCCCAACTGGAAAGTGACCTGTGGAACGAGAGTACGACGTGGTGGTCGTGGGCGCCGGCGCAGCGGGGATCGGCGCCGCCGTGGGAGCCGCCCGGAATGGCGCGCGCACGCTCCTGGTGGAGTCGGAAAGCGCACCGGGCGGCGACCTGGTGACCGGCCTCCCCATTCTGGGGGCGTGTAACGCCCGTGGGGAATGGGTGGCAGGCGGGGTCCTTCGCGACCTCCTGGAGCGCGTGGACGCGCTGGGTGGCTATATCGGCCCCGTCTGTGACTGGCGGGCGGTGCATGGCGTGTGCGTGGACCCCGAGGCGCTGCGGCTAGTGCTCGCCGCCGCCCTCCGCGAGAGCGGGGTCCGCCTGCTCCTCTCCGCGATTGCCGCAGGCGTGGATGTTTCCGAGGGAACGATAACGGGCGTGCGCGTGGTGACGCGCTCCGGGCAACACGACGTGCGCGCCCGCTATCTGGTAGATGCCACGGGCGACGCCTCACTCTGCGCCCTTGCTGGAGCGCCCGTATGCGCGGGCGATGGGCAGGACCACTTCCAGCCGCTCAGCCTGGTGTTTCGCGTGGCAGGAGTCGACTTCGAGGCGCTCCTCAACTTTGCCGAGGAGAACCCGGGAGAGTTCCTGCTGGCAGAGAGCCCGGTGATGCCCACCGATCCGCGGGAGTGCGCCCGGCGCCTGCGCGAGCGTGGCTACCCCTACCTGGCGCTTTCCGCGTCGGGATCGCTCTTGGGCCGGCGCATTGGTGACGGCTCGCTCTTCCCCTGCACGGCGTTCTTTCTAACGCCCACCTCTCTCGCGAAGCGCGAGCTGTGCGTGAACGCGACGCGCCTGGCCGACGTGGACGCCACCGATCCCGAGCAGCGTTCCAAAGCCTATGGCTCTCTGGCCGCCCAGGCGGAGGCGGCGCTGCACTTCATGAAAGCTGAGCTGCCCGGATGCCGGGAGATCGTGCTCTCCGCGGTGGCCCACCGCGTCGGGGTGCGCGAGACGCGCCGCATCCACGGCGAGCAGACACTCAACACCGAGGCGGTGATCGAGGGCCAGGATGCTCCT
>DUUU01000239.1 GCA_012841485.1 Armatimonadota bacterium | reverse complement strand
GTACTGTGCATTGAACCGTTGCCATACGCTCCTATCGCCCTCCTCAGCCAGCCGGTAGAGTACGGTCTTGTAGCTCACCCGGAAGATTCGCTTGACCTTGAGCACCCTATCGATGAGGGGAAGGCCACACGTGTCGTCCCACTCCTGCTTGAAGACCGCGAACGGCATGAGGAAGTGGGCGGCGAAGCGATCGGCCTCCTTTTCTTCCTGGGCGATCTCGTCGGCCTGCTCCACACGGAAGGAGTCGGGGTGAAGGACGAGATGCCCGAGCTCGTGAACGGCGCTGAAGATCCAGCGTTCCACGGGGATGCGCTCCCACGTGTTAACGACGATGGCGGGGCCGCCGTCAGCGGGCCCCACGGAGAGGCCGAAGAAGCCATCAGTACAGACTGGGCGGCAGAGCACCTTGACCCCAAGGTACTCGAGCAGGCCGCAGACATCGCGCACGGGCTCGTCACCGATGCCGGCAACTCTCCTGACTTCGGATGCCGCGGTGATCGGGTCGTGACGGCCCACCAGCTCCTGGAGTTTCCAATCTGCTGTCTCCCCGGTAATGGCCTCGATATCAATGTAATTATCCAGCCAGCGGGCCACGTCATCCAAGACTTCCTCGCGGGACCTGAGTCGCTTCGCGGCCCGGAAGCGAACGGCTGTGAGGGGGCGCGCCTCGGTGACGAGGTCGTTGAGGGAGACGCCAATCGCGCGCGCAATGGCCAAGAGCGTGTTGACCTTCGGGATTGCCCGGCCGGTCTCGTAGTTGCGGTAAGCCGCGACGCTGATGCGGGCGGCATCGGCCACCGCTTTCTGGGTGTAGCCTTTCGCTGTGCGCAGCCTTCGCAGGTTGCCGCCAAGCAAGGTGGACACGGGGGCCTCCTTTCCTGTCAAGTATAGGATAGCACTTTCTACAATTCTTGTAAATAGTGTTATTGTGTGCATAACGTGAATGTAATGATCACGGACGGGCTCATCCAGGCAGTCTCCAAGCCGGAGGTGCTGGAAGGCGATTGCGAAAGAGCCATCCGCATCCCTGGAAGGGCACAACCACAACGCGCTTTGGCCGACCTTGATGGGCATAGGGTTCTAGGCTCGGCCAGGGAGGAACAGCGCATGGACAAAGCACTATCGCCGGAGGCCGTGGCAGAGCGTCTTGCCGTAGTGCCCGAGACTGTGCGCACCGGCGGCTTGCCAGGCGTGAAGCCAGGCAGAGTGTGGCGCGTGCGGGATTCGGATCTGCAAGCAATGATGGATGGAGTGCAGGCGCTGGCGCGTGAGAATCGGGAAGGCGCCCGATGTGCTGGCTTCTAAGTGAGCGCCGGCTGGACGCCGGCCCGGCCGCTGGAGAGCGCCCGGAGAGGAGAACACCGGGGTGCGGCAATCCCCCGGTGGAGAAAGGTGACCCCGGTAAGGCCCATCTATCCTCTGGATGGCCTTGCCGAGCCTCATCCGGGGCTGGCAAAGCGCACGGGAATGCTGATGGGGTGCAGGATCTCGCCCTCTCGCCCGCCGGACGAGTAGAGGAAGAGCCGGCCGCGCTCTATCCCAGGTGGCGGCTGGAAGGCCACATCGGCCGTGAAGGGGTGATAGCTCCCCATCGCGCCGGTGGCGATGCCGCGACCCAGCACTTGGCCGTCGGAACCCTGGACCTCGATCACCACGTTGCCCTCGAAGGTGTTGGCCTGCCCATGCACGCGCACCGGGGATGAGATCCGGGCGTCCGGCTGGGGCGCCAGCACGTGGATCCCGCCGCGCACCGTGAAGAGCGGGAGCACGCGCAAAGCCTCGCCCGCGCGGTACGTATCGACGAGCACGCTATGCGTGGCGGCCTCATACCGGATGGCGATTCCCAGCGCCTCCGCCAGAAAGCGGAGCGGCACCAGCAGACGCCCCTCCGCGATAGCCGGGGCCACGTCGAGGGTGACGAGCCGTCCATCCACGCGCGCGTTCCGCGAGCCGGCGGTCAGTCGCACCTCCCGGCGGGCGTGGCGCACGACC
>DUUU01000238.1 GCA_012841485.1 Armatimonadota bacterium | reverse complement strand
TGTCTGCCTGGAGGGGATTAAGGCTGCACGCGCCAAGGGTATCACCGTGTCGTGCGACCTGAACTTCCGCAAGAAGCTGTGGAAGTGGGGCAAGCAGGCAAGCGAGGTGATGCCGGAGATGGTCGCGCTCTGCGACGTCTCCATCGGCAACGAGGAGGACGCGGAGAAGGTCTTCGGGATCAAGGCGCCCGACGTAGATGTCGAGCGCGGGAAAGTGGAAGCTGGCGCGTATCTCTACGTGGCGGAAGAGCTGAAGAAGAAGTTCCCGAACCTGCAGCGCATCGCGATCACGCTTCGCGGGAGCATCAGCGCGAGCCACAACACCTGGTCCGGCGTGCTCTATGACGGCCAGCGCCTCTATACCGGCGCCCAGTACGACATCATCCCGATCGTGGATCGCGTGGGCGGAGGCGACTCGTTCGCGGGAGGCCTGATCTACAGCCTGCTTCAGAACCCGGACGATCTGCAGCGCGCTCTCGATTTCGCCATCGCCGCCTCGTGCCTGAAGCACAGCATCTGGTACGATTTCAACTGCGTCTCGGTGGCAGAGGTCGAAGGGCTGCTCAAGACCGGCGGCAGCGGCCGCGTGCAGCGCTGAGAACCCTTTCAAAGGCGCCGGGCCATTGCGCTCCGCCGTGGCCCGGCGCGGTCTACCAGGTCACACCAAACCGGTCAAAATCCCCCCGGTAGTCGCTCCAATCCGCGTCCACATCCGTAACGCGCGCCATCAACGGGCCATCCTTCAGGCGCTCGAGAAGTTGCTCCAGATCAACACGCTCTCCTTCAGCCAGCACCTCTACCTCGCGCCCCGGCAGGTTGCGTACCCATCCAGTCAGGTCAAGCCGCTGTGCCTGCTCCACGACCCAGTAGCGAAACCCCACTCCCTGCACACGGCCATGCACCGTCACATGCAGGCGAGCCTTCGACATCCTCGTCTCCTCCTCCCTAGCCTGGTGGCCAGCGATCAATCTACCACGAAGACCGGCCTGGGTCAAGCGCCTGGCGCGCGAATCCCGCGTAGCCCGCGTTCGTTCTGCTTCGTATGGACGCTCGGGGAGGGGTATGGCGCGCTTCTTGCGCCGTCGCGGCTTTCGGGAGGGAGTGTACCCATGGCCCTGGTCAGCGTCATCATTCCCGCGCACAATGCAGAGGAGTATCTGGGCGGCACGATCCGCTCGCTACTCCGGCAGACCTATCCGTGGGTGGAGATCATCGTCGTGGATGATGGCTCCACCGATGGCACCGCGGCGGTCGTGCGCGGCTTTGGCAACCAGGTACGCTCTCTTTACAGGGTGAACGCCGGCCCGAGCGCCGCGCGCAACGCGGGTTTGGCGCGTGCCCGGGGCGAGTACGTGGCGTTCCTCGATGCCGACGATCAGTTCCATCCCGAACGGATCGAAATCCTGGTGCGCGCGCTGGAAGCGGCCTCGCCCAACGCGACTTTCGCGGTCTCCGATGCGTGGCTTTGGGACGGCACGCGCTGCCTGCGCCGCTACAACGTCTCCGAGGGCCCGGCAGGCGAGCGCGGCCTCACCCGCTTCCTGGATGACAATCGCCCTTATATTGGCGTTTTGGCGCGCCGGGAAGCCCTGATCGGCGTGGGAGGCTTCCGGCAGGATCTGCGGCTCAATGAAGATCTGCACCTGTGGCTGCGCCTCCTGGCCGATGGAAACACCTACGTCCACGTGCCGGATCCGCTGTACCTCTACCGGGTTCGCTACCACAGCCTCTCGCGAGACCGGCAGCGCCAGATTGAGGGCGCTTGTCGCCTCTATCTTGAGGCACTCGGCAGAAGCTCGCTCTCCTCGGGGCAACGCCGCCGCGTGGCCTATCTCCTCTGGCGCGACCGTGCCCGGCTCCACGCGGCGGAGGCGCGTCGTGCTCGAGCGAAGGGCCAGCCGATGCGACGAATCGCCTTGCTGGGAAGGTATCTCGGCGCACAGTCCCTGCGCGTGCTGCTGCGCCCGCATTTTAGCGCCCGCCGCCTCTGGAACAAGCGGAACGGCGATGACTGCGTGCTCGAGGAGATCGCGCCCCCCCAGGACAAACACCTCCTGACGCGCTGAACCGATGCCGGCGCGCTCTGCGGCCCCTTCACCGCCCAACCCGACCCAGGGTAGAACCCCCCCATGCCAGGCACGAGGGCCGCGCTTCATCGTTTCTATGGAGGACGGGCGACACGGCCCGCCGGGTCTCTTCTCAGGAGCCCCGCCTCAGAAGAAGCCTGGCCCGCCGGCGCCCCTCGCGTAGGAGAGTGCCCAGGCGCTCGTGGTTCCACAGGAATGGCTTCAGACGGCCGGCCCACCAGAGAGCGGCCATACCCACGGGGGAGGCTCGTGCTACCAGGATGCGCTCGATGGCATGAGCCTGGTGTGTCCAGCGTGCCTTATACGCTTCCCCGCCCCGACCGAATTCATGCACATCCGCCGTGTTGTTCGCCCGCAAGTCTTCCACCACGGCCATCAAGAGCAGATGCACCGGGCCGAAACGCGCATACGCCTCGTCAAACGTGGAGGTATAGCGCAACAGTCGGCGGTCCCGCAGAAACGCCAGCGCCATGCTCATCGGCCTCCCGTCCAGCGAGAGCCGGCACAGGTAGAGCTGGTCGCGCTTCAGGAGCTCGTGACACACTTCATGCACCCAGCTGCGGTAATCGGCAAAGTGGAAGACGCTCGTCTCCTGCCGGCCCTGCCAGCGCGCAATGTGCATCCGGGCCAGCTGATCGAGCATGAGGTCCGCATCCTCGGGGGTGCGCGCGATCTCGAAAGTGACCTCCCCCTGCTCCTGAACGCGGCGCCACCGCCGCAGCACCTCGGTGCGATGGTTCCTGGGCACGCGCTCGCGCCAGTCGGTCGTGAGGTCGATGTAGGGAGCGGCATCCAGGCGCTGTCGCAGAGACCAAAGGCGCTGCTCGGAAGCGGGCGAGAGAGTCGCGAGCCGCGACCCCTCCAGCACGTAGCGAAGGTCCATCAGGTGCCAGTCCTTGCGTCGCGTGAGGTGCTCCCACAACACCGCGAGGTCGTCCGGATGGGCGGGATCGGAGAGTGCGTCGCAGTAGTCCGAGCTGTTGTCGGCGATGAAACGCAGCGTGCGCATCCGGCAACGCCCGCGCCCCAGATCGTAGGCACACAGCGGAAGCGCCGCCGTCATCTCCTGTTCACGCCAGAAAACGAAGAGGAATGGCCGTGCCCGCGGATAGTGGCGCAGCCATGTAATGAGCCACGGGCAGCCCTGGAAGACATGCGCCCGCGGATCCTTCGCCGCCAACAGGTCCCAAGCCGTCGAGACGGCCTCGAGGCGCCCGGGATTCTCGATGACTTCAACGCGCCCGGTGGGATCAGCGATGTTGCTCTCCGGCTGCTCTTGTCCCATCAATCCCGTGTCCCTCCACGTCCCGGGTACCTGGAAGCGGTGAGCACACCTTGGGCAACGCCTCGCTGCCAGGCGCCTGAACGGACGCGGCGGCAAGGTTCCCGCTCCGTTTCCATCCCCCCTCAGTATGCACTCCGCCGCTTCGCAGCTCGGACTCGCTCCCCTCATTCTCTGCAAGAAAAGTACCGCGTCGGGCCCGCCTGGGACCTCATGGCGACCGCGGCCGGCGCGGTCGCCATCCCGCGGCGCGTCCGATGCCCCGCCGCAACCGGCGGCTCAAGAGAGCGCCTGGGGTGAGGTAGAGCCGGGTTTCAAGGCCGGCAGCGCGGATCTTGCGATCGCACGCCTCATGGTCGTACG
>DUUU01000237.1 GCA_012841485.1 Armatimonadota bacterium | reverse complement strand
GACGGGGCGCCTCGTTGCCTGTCCGGCGGCCTTCCTCCCGTGATGGGCGAGAAGACCGCGAAGCCCCTCAGTAGGGGCTGGTGATCCGCTGGAACGAGTGCGTGCCCGCGTCCACCCTTTGCCCATCGCCGGTGATCAGCGTGGCGCGCACGCGGTAGGCACCGGGCCCGAGGCCGGCGGCGCGCAACACCGCCCAGCCGCTGCTTCCCTCAAGCCGCGGCACTTCCACGACAGGGAGCACGCGCTTGCTTCCGGCAAGCACCTCCAGGCGCAGGCGCGACTGGGCGAGCGTCTCAGATCCGGCGCGGAGGTCCACTTCGAGGGGGAGGTAGGCATCGGTCGTGTAGTAGAGATCGGAGACCGGACGAACCTCCACGGGCGCGGTGGGCGTGACGGTGCACTCCCAGGCAGCGCGCTCCTTTTCCTCGCCATCCACCACCCGGAGAGTGAGGCGCGTGGCCTCGCCGCTCTTCCGGATTCGGTAGGGGAGAGCGAGCTTCATGGTGGCGCCGGGCTCAAGGCGAACGGGCTCCGTCTCGCCAGCGGCCCGGCCATCTAGGTAGGCGCGGACCCGGAATGTGCCGGCCGCGTCGTGATCGTTGCGGATCTGCACCTGGGCGGTGTTGTCACCCCATTGGGCCGTTCCCAGATCCACCTGGGCGAAGAAGCTATCGGTGAAGCGCAGGCCGCCAAACTCCGACGGCTGCCCGAAGTTGCCGCGCAGCCCCGACCACGTGCTCAGCTCCTTGGGCTCCGGCTGGCGCTCCCGACCGATATTGAAGCCCCAGACAGAGGTGCGGGGGCCCAGATCCTCCAGCGGAATGGCGACCTCAACGAACCAGCGGCGGTCGCCCAGCTTCGCGGCGGCCTGGAGTTGCGGTTGCCATTTCTGAGTGCCACCGACCTCGGCGAACCATTTCACGCCACGGGAGTTGATGACCACCTGGTAGTAGGCCTTCCCGTCGGCATCCGGGTCGAGGAAGACCTCCACGCAGTCGTCTTCCCAGACGTTGCCCCCATCCTCGGTCACCCGCGCGTTGATCCTCTCCACCAGATCCTCTAGACACTCGATCCCGAGGTAGAGGTGGCGCGTGTCGTAGGTGACCCGTGCGATGGTCTGCTGGCTGGCCAGGACGCCGGAGTCGTTGAGCCGGAAGCCGGTAGCGGCGGCAGCGGTTGCCCAACAGGGATCGTTCAGGTTGCCGTCGATTGCCGGCGCGGTTGTCGTGGGCCGGACCGTCAGCTCGCGGCGCGGCCCAGAACTCGGCGCCAGCGCCATGGCGGCGCCTTGCCGGAAGGTGGCGGCGACAAGGGGATTGCGGCTCGGCTTCGGAGCAGCCGCTCGCTTGGGAGCTATCCCCTCGTCTGGCTGGCCAAGGCCCAACGCGGCTCGGAGGCGGAGGATCCGCTCGGCGACTTGCCAGCGTGCCCGGTCGTAGCGGTCGAAGCTCCAACCGTTGGGTACCTTCATGGGGCCTTCGAGGGTCTTCATTCCGGTCTCATCACGCCCGGCTCTCGCCCATGCGGCGGTGCCGCGCAAGCGCCCACGGAAGTCGAGCGAATCGAGCATCTCGGCCAGGAGGCGATCCGCCTGCTCAGCCTCGCGCCGGACGGCCGCCTTTCCTGAGCGCCGGGCCTGCGCGATCAGATCCTTCAGAAGCGCGATGTAACGGTAGTCATCGACGCCTTCACGGAACGCTTCCCAGGATGTGGCGGGCCCGCCCGTCTCATTCCCCTCTGGGAGATAGCGATAGACCATGTCGGTGCGCGGGCTGTCGAGATCGTTATAGAGACTCGCGCCCCCCTGACCGCGGTACTCCCAGTTAAAGATGCCGTCCGCGCCCGTCTTCCAGAGAAGGAAGCCCGCGCCATAGCGCATCACCTCGGGCCGGTAGCCCTCGACGTCGTTGTTGTAGTACCAGACGTAGGCGCCCTGCTTGTGGATCTGGTTGATCCTATCGGCGTGGGGTAGGCCGCCGTTGTAGTTCCAGAAGTCGGTATGTGGGCCGGCATCCTGCTCGAGGAAGGCATCGCCGGGGCCATCCGTCTCGGTGCGCACCCCTGCCTCCTTGAGGAGTTTCAGCAGGTAGAGGCAGCGATCCATCTCCTCTTTCCCCTGCCAGGCTGGTTCATCCACCGGCTGCCAGATGATCTCCGGCCACCCTTTCTCCTTGCCGTAGGCCGTGATCGCGCGCACAACCGCCTTGTAGCGCTTCGCGTACTCCTCGCTACCGAGTGACACGCCTCCCTGCCCCGCGATCCCCTGCGCGACGTCCGCGAGGAGAAGAAGCGGCTCCGTAAACCCGAGTTTCCGGTAGCCCTCGATGAAGCGCTCGAAGCGCGACGTGCCGTCCCACGCGATCTGCACGCGGCCATTCTCGTAGGTCACCCTGGCCGCATCCATGCCGAAGCAAAGGCCAACGGTGTTCATCCCATGCTGGCGCATATCCTGGAGGTCGGCGAGGAGCTGAGCCTCATCCTGAACTCCCTGGCCGGTGTAGTACATGCCGAACGCCACGCCCCGAGGATCTGGCAGGCGGAAGGGGAGCACGCGGAAACGGATCGGAACCGCATGCTCTCGCCCCTTGGTGCGAAGGAGCACCTCGCCGGTATAGAGCCCGGGTTGGGCATCGTCGGGCACATGCACCGTGAGCCAGAAGCGGTGGCTTTGCCGCGCGGGAATGCTCACCTGATCGCGGCGCTCCAGAAACGTCGGCACGTGGATAAACTCGGTCGCCGGATAGGTTGTCCGCTTGTCGAGGCAGCGGGTGGAGCGCACATCGATCTGCTCCGGGGAGAGGCGCGCGCCATCCGGCCCGCGCAGGCCGGCGCAGGCCACGGAGAGAGTAAGATCCTGGAGTGCGTAGACCCCAAAGGAGAGCGGTTCATACTCGCCCGGGGTGGCGAACGCCTCCATGGGCAACCCGATCTCGTGGGGCCGCGGCACGCTCGCCGGATAGATCAGGTCCAGGATGCTGCGCGCGAAGACGATGAAGCCACGGTTCTGATCCTCACGGGTGGCGGCCGGTGGGGGCGTGGTGTCGGTTAGGCGGATCTCCGTGTGCCGGGCGCGGATCTGCGCGAGGACGTCGGCCTGCGTCATCAGGCGAACGTTGTCGATGAAGAGCGTGCTCTCCTCTCGCGGCAGGCGGCGGTAGGGATAGATGCGGGCGACGGCACCAAGGTTGATCGCGCCTCCATCGAGCGCGAACTCCAGCGTCTGCTGGCCGGGCTTGGCCGCCGCGGTCGCGAAGGCAGATTTCCCCGCCGCGTCGTCAACGCGCAAGGAGAGGACGAGCGAGTTTTGCCCCGGATTGTAGACATCCATGCACAGCATGGCATAGGGCGTCCAGTCCTGCGGTGACGCCAGCCTGAAGGTGACCCCGGGCCAGGTGTCCCGTTGCGAGCCGGGGAAGACGACGCGCAGAGCAAACCGCCCGTCGGTGGCGTGTTCCTCCACGCGCTGGGTCGTGGTGCCGGATGCGGCCCACGCGCTTGCCTCCTTCTCTGTCTCGAACGAGCCGAGTGGCACTCCCGCGGCCGCCTGGGCTTGCGAGAGCGTGCTGAGACTGAGGAGCGTCGGCAGGAGAAAGCGGAGCAGAAAATCAGCCATAGATGAACTCCGTTCACACGATTGGTGGCGCCGGCACCGCACCAGAAGCGTGTGGCGGCAGTGACACGCACGGGAGATGGGCCCCTTCGGACGCGGCTTGCCCTCCCGTGGCCGGGCGGCCAGGCGGTGGCGCTTGAACGCTCATCGGTCGCCCCACCGTTCAGACAGCCCGGCCACGGGGGCAGAACACTCGGGCGGGGGAGGATTCGCCTGATCATCGACCGGGCCATCCGGCGAGGAGCCGGGTGGGGCACGGCCGGGGTGCTCTCCCTTTATCCTTTGACGATCTCCAGAACCTCGTCGCGCTTTTGTGCCATCATCTCGGGGGTGCGCGCCTCCAGGTTGAGCCGGAGGAGCGGCTCGGTGTTGCTGGGGCGCACGTTGAAGTGCCAATCGGGATACTCCACCGAGAGGCCATCCATCTCCAGAAGGGTGGCGTCGGCGTAGCGCTCCTTCAACCGCTCCAGCTTCGCGGCGGCGTGCTCTACCGGCACATTGATCTCGCCCGAGATGAAGTACTTGGCTTCCAGGGGCTCCAGCAGCGCCGAGAGCTTGCAGTCATGCCGCGAGAGCATCTCCAACACCTTCAGCGAGGGGACGATTCCAGAGTCGGCATAGAAGAAATCGCGGAAGTAGTAGTGCCCGGTCACCTCGCCGGCGAAAACGGCATCCTCGTCCTTCATCCGCTTCTTGATGAAGGCGTGCCCGACGCGGTTCATGAGGGGTACCCCACCGGCCTCCCGAACCATGTTCGGCACGGCGTGCGAGGCCCGGAGGTCATAGATGATCTTGGCGCCCGGATGATCGGCCAGGAACTCGCGCGCCAGAAGCGCCGTCATGAAGTCGCCCGGAACGAACTCTCCCCGGTCGTCCACGGAGAAGAAGCGGTCGGCATCGCCATCGAAGGCGAAGCCGCAGTGCGCGCCTTCTGCCACCACGCGCTTTTCTAGCTCGCGTCGGTTCTCCGGGAGCAAGGGATCGCCGCCGTGGTTGGGGAAGGTGCCATCCGGCTCGAAGTAGAGGCGCACCAGATCCACCGGCAGATGCTGGTAAACGGCTTCGGCCATTACCCCGCCCATGCCGTTGCCGGCATCGATGACGACCTTGAGGGGGCGCAGCGCCTCCACGTCGATGAGCGAAAGCACCTTGGCGACGAAGCCCTCGCGCACATCCATGGACCGTATCTGGCCGCGCGTTTTCGCGGGCGCGCCAAACTCGTCGGCCTCGACCAACCGGCGGATGTCCTGGATGCCCGCGTCGCCACTCAGGAGGTAGGGCATCTCTCGGACCATCTTGAAGCCGTTATACTCCTTTGGGTTGTGCGATGCCGTGATCATCACGCCCGCGGAAGCAGTCGTCGCGCACGCGTAGTAGTAGATGTCCGTGGCGCAGAGGCCGATGTCCAGCACGTGGGCGCCCTCATCGGTAATCCCGCGTGCGATGGCATCAAAGAGCATTGGGCCAGAGACGCGCATGTCCCTTCCTACGACCACCTGCTGTGCGCTGACGACACGCACGAACGCCCGCCCGATCTTGTAGGCGATCTCCTCGTCCAACTGCTCGGGCACGATGCCCCGGATATCGTAGGCCTTGAAGATGCTCGGATCTACCTTCACTCTTCATCCCTCCTGGTATGGCGACACTGCCAGAGCAGCAGGCAGCTCCTGCCTGCGCGCTGGCGGATACGCTGTGACACAAGGCGGGGTTCCCACGGTGACATGCCACGCGCTCACATCAATATCAGTTCGCACCCCCGAGGGAGCACTCCTGCCTGGGTGAAACGCGGGCTTTTCGGCGCCACGCCGGCAGCAATGCCAGGTGCTCAGGTTGACAGGCATACAGACGTTTGCTATAATGGGTCTGTTCAACCAGACGCTATCTTGAGGGGAAGTCACGCTTGTGAATGCGATGTGGCGCCTGAACACGCGAGAGGGGATTGCCTACGTAGAGGACCGGGGCGTGGCCTTAGAGCTGATCCGCTCGGTGAAGGCGACGTCCAAGGCGCGGGCTCTGGACGAGGCGATGGCGGTCTATGTGACTCCGCGTGGTCGGGCTTTCGCCTGGCAGATTCGTTTTCCGTACGATCGCTGGAGCTCGGTGGCGCGCACGCTGGAGGGCGTGGAGGAGGGCGGGCTGCGCATTGAGCGAGAGCTGCCGGACGAGGATGCTGCCGGGGCGGCGGAGCCGGCCGCAAAGAAGCCCCGCGCCCGGAAGCAGCCGGAGGCGAAGAGCCGCGCGGCTGGGGCAGAAACAATGCTGCGCGCACATACCACGCCAAAACGGGCACGCTCCAAGGACTCCACAGAGGCAGCGCAGGCTGCCCGCGCGCGCAAGCTACGCCGATGAGCGCCGGGGAACCGGCTGGCATCACGCACGCATTCGGAGTGAATCGGTTCGGCGAGGCGTCGCGCGCCTCGGTGGGCGTGTCCCCCGTGGAGGTGCCTCCACAGGGGACACGGCGTTGTTATTCCTTCAGAAGCTGCCGGAGCACATAGGCGAGGATGCCGCCGTGCTGGTAGTAGAGGCACTCCTGGGGGGTA
The DNA here is from genome assembly GCA_012841485.1 of Armatimonadota bacterium. Next base: position 8,544 of record DUUU01000237.1, on the reverse strand, counting down.
TCGATACGCGCAATGGCGGTGAACTCTACGCTCCCGCCTTCGGGCGACACGGCGCGGACGCGTAGCTCGCGCCCGCCAGCGAAGCCACTGGCCACGGCTTCACCCAGACCTTCAACATCGAAGACCTCGCGCCCGGTCAGCCCGAGCGTTTCGGCGTTCTCGCCGGGGCGGTACTGGAGCGGCAGGATTCCCATGCCCACCAGATTGCTCCGATGGATGCGCTCGTAGCTCTCGGCGATCACGGCGCGCACGCCCAGCAGGCGCGGGCCTTTCGCCGCCCAGTCGCGAGACGAACCCGAGCCGTACTCCTTGCCGGCCAGAATGATGAGCGGCGTGCCCTCCGCGGCGTAGCGCATCGCGGCGTCGTAGATCGACAGCTGCTCGCCTGTAGGCAGGTGGAGGGTGATGCCTCCCTCGACGCCAGGCACCAGCCCATTGCGCAGGCGGATGTTGGCAAAGGTGCCGCGCATCATCACCTCGTGGTTGCCCCGGCGAGAGCCATAGGAGTTGAACTCCGCCGGTGGCACGCCATGCTCCATCAGGTAGCACCCCGCCGGGCTCTCCTTCTTGATTGAGCCGGCCGGCGAGATGTGGTCCGTGGTCACGCTATCGCCGAGGAAGGCGAGGACGCGCGCGCCCCGTAGGTCCGCCACGGGCGCCGGCTCGGCAGGCAGACCGGTGAAGTAGGGCGGGTGCTTGACGTAGGTGGAGGCGTCGTTCCAGGCAAAGCGGTCGCCCTCCGGCGCGGGGAGCGCACGCCACATCTCGGAGCCCTCGAAGACCTCCCCATACTCCGCCGCGAACATCTCCGCGCGCACCGAGCGCGCGATCGCCTCGGTGATCTCCTGCTGACTGGGCCAGATGTCGCGCAGGTACACGGGCTGGCCCTGGGGATCATGGCCCAGTGGCTCGGCCGTGAGGTCGATATCCATGCGTCCGGCAAGGGCGTAGGCGACGACGAGCGGCGGCGAGGCCAGGTAGTTGGCGCGCACGTCCGGGCTGATGCGCCCCTCGAAGTTGCGGTTGCCGCTCAGTACGGAAACCGCCACCAGGCCCGCCTGGTCGATGGCGGCGCGCACCGGCTCCGGCAGCGGACCGCTGTTGCCGATGCAGGTCAGGCAGCCATAGCCCACCAGGTGGAACCCGAGTTGCTCCAGGTAGGGGAGGAGCCCCGCGTCCGCCAGATAGTCGGTGACTACCTTGGAGCCCGGGCCGAGGCTCGTCTTGACCCAGGGCTGCGACTTCAGGCCGCGCTCAACCGCCTTCTTGGCCAGGAGGCCGGCGGCGATCATCACCGAGGGGTTAGAGGTGTTGGTGCAACTGGTGATTGAGGCGATCACGACCGCGCCATGCCCCAAGGTGTGCTCCTTGCCCTCCAGGGTGCAAGCTGCCTGGGCGTTGGTGCCGCCGGCGCCGCCTTTGGCCGCCTCAAGGAGAGCCGGGAGTGCTGCCGCGAACTGCTGCTTTCCCTCGCGCAAGAGCACGCGGTCCTGCGGCCGGCGCGGGCCCGCGATACTGGCCTCCACGCTCCCCAAATCGAGCGAGAGCGTATCGGAGTAGGCGGCGACGGGCGCATCTGCGTCGTGGAAGAGGCCCTGCTCCTTCATGTAGGCTTCGACGAGGCGCACCTGGTGCTCGGGCCGGGCGCTCATCTTCAGGAAGCGGATCGTCTCGGCATCCACGGGGAAGAGGCCGCAGGTAGCGCCATACTCCGGGGCCATGTTGGCGAGCACGGCGCGGTCGGCCAGCGAGAGCGAGGCCAGGCCCTCGCCGTAGAACTCGACGAATTTGCCCACCACCCCCTTGGCGCGCAGCATCTGCGTGACGGTGAGGACCAGGTCGGTCGCGGTGGCCCCCTCGGGGAGCGTGCCCTTCAGCTCGAAGCCGACCACCTGGGGGATGAGCATGGAGACCGGCTGCCCCAACATGGCGGCCTCCGCCTCGATGCCGCCGACGCCCCAGCCAAGGACGCCCAGGCCGTTGATCATCGTGGTGTGCGAATCAGTGCCGACGAGCGTATCGGGATAGGCGGTGACAATCCCGCCCTTCTCGGTGGCAAAGACCACGCGCGCGAGATACTCCAGGTTCACCTGGTGGACGATCCCGGTATCCGGAGGTACCACGCGGAAGTTGTCGAACGCCTTCTGCCCCCAGCGGAGGAACTCATAGCGCTCGCGATTGCGCTCGAACTCGTGCCTGGCGTTGATGCGGAAGGCCTCGGGCGTGCCGAAGGCATCCACCTGAACCGAGTGGTCGATCACCAGCTCGACGGGCTGCAACGGATTGATGCGGCGCGGGTCGCCCCCGAGGGCGGCCATGGCGTCGCGCATCGCCGCGAGGTCCACCACGGCGGGCACGCCGGTGAAGTCTTGGAGGAGCACGCGGCTGGGCGTGAAGGCGATCTCGCGGCTCGGCTCGGCCGTGGGATCCCAGCGCGCCAGCGCCTCGATCTCCTGCGCGGTGACGCTGACGCCGTCCTCGGTGCGCAGGAGGTTCTCCAGCAGGATCTTGAGCGAGTAGGGAAGGCGCGCGAGCGAGAAGCCGGCGCGCTCCAGGGCATCCAGGCGGTAGATCTGGTATTCGCGGCCATCCACGCGCAGGGACGACCGGCTGCCGAAGGAATCGGGCATCTGCGGATACTCCTCTTTCTGCCAGGCAATATGGTGTTGAGCTGGCCATGGAATGCCGCGAGGGTTGCGGCCCAACAGGCCTTGGCCAGCTCGATCAGGGAATAGCCCCATTTAAACAACCCACCCGCTTCGAGTGGGTTGGGGAAACCCGGGCACGGGCCGCAGGAGCCCGGGCCACAGGGCCCCGATACTCTATCTTACCGGAAAACGGTCGCTTCGTCCAGATCCGCGAGGAGAGCCAACCAGGCCGCAGATGGAGCATCGGCTTGAGGCGTTGGGGCCGCACCGGCCAAAGCCGGCACCTGGAAAGCGTTGGCCGGTGGCAAACACGAGCACGACGTGCCCGCCAGCCCGGCCAACGCTGGCACGGACACGCCGGAGGCGGACCCTGTTCCCCAGAAGGATACACTCTCTCGGTGAAAAGCCCTCACGCCCGAGGATGTGGGGACGATCAGCGCTGCTTGGCTGCCGCCGCGGCCTTTTCCGCCTCTGCCTCCTTGTACATCGTCTCGAACTCGCTGGGGTTCTGCGATTTGTCGAGGGCCGCCTGATACGACACCACCTTGTTGCGTACCAGATAGACCAGGTACTGGTCGAGGCTGATCATCCCCTGCTTCAGGCCGGTCTGCACCATCGAGCCGATCTGGTGCGTCTTTCCCTCACGGATCAGGTTGGAGATGGCCGGAGTCGCTTTCATCGTCTCATAGGCAGCGACGCGACCGTTGCCGTCGGCACGCTTCACCAGCGTCTGCGAGATGATGCCGACCAGGTTGACGGAGATCTGCATGCGGATCTGCGCCTGCTGGTGAGGGGGAAAGACATCGATCAGGCGGTCCACGGTTTGAACGGCGTCTGTCGTATGCAGCGTCGCCAGAACAAGGTGGCCGGTTTCCGCGGCGGTGACCGCCAGGGAGATCGTCTCCAGGTCGCGCATCTCACCCACCAGGATGACATCCGGGTCTTGTCGGAGTACCTCGCGGAGAGCGTTGGCGAAGGAGAGGGTATCGCGGCCTAGCTCGCGCTGGTTGATCAGCGCCTTGATTGGTGTATGTACGAACTCCACCGGATCCTCGATGGTGAGGATATGCACGGGGCGGCTTTGGTTGATGTGGTGGACCATCGCGGCCAGAGTGGTCGTTTTACCCGAGCCCGTGGGTCCGGTGACGAGGATCAAGCCGCGGGGCCGCTGGCAGAACTCCAGGCAGACGCGTGGAAGCCCCAACTCCTTGGCGGATTTGATCGTGTATGGGATGACGCGGGCGACCATGGTCACGGTTCCGCGCTGCATCATCAGGTTCACGCGGAAGCGAGCGACACCGGGGATCTCATGGGCGAAGTCGAGCTCCCACTCTTTCAAGAAGTGCTCTCGCTGCTCATCCGTGAGGAGGCTAAAGACAAGCTCGCGCACCAGCTCGTCATGCATCACGGGCGTGCCGGTCACATCGGTCATATCGCCGAAGATGCGGGCGATGGGCCGGCGCCCTGTCTTCAGGATCAGGTCGGATCCCTGCCTGTCGACCACAAACTTCATATAGGCTTCGATCTCAGCTTTTCGGTCGGTCATGCCCATTCCTCCGGGTGACGACGTGGCTGCTCGGCGAAGATCCGGCACGGTTCGCCCGGCCCCGCATGCGTAGGGGCGAGGAGCGGCCGCGCTCGGAAGAGCACGCCCCTACTTCCGTTGCTGCCCTGCCGGAGCGCCCGAGGGCGTCGAGGGGTTGTTTTGCCCGGGCAGCGGCAGGCCCCTCTGGGCCAGAGCCTTCTGTGCCCGCATCTCGAACTCCTTGGGATTGCCGCACTTCAACAGCGCTTCCTCATACGTCACCTTGCCGCTGAGGAGCAGCTGAACGAGGTGTCCATCGAGCGCCTGCATGCCCAGCTCGCCTCCCTGCTGGATCTCCGTGGGCAGCTGGTGGGTTTTTCCTTCGCGGATGAGCGAGCGGATGGCAGGAGTGGCGATCATGATCTCGAAGGCGGCGACTCGGCTTTGGCGATCCGCGGTCGGCAACAACGTCTGGCAGATGATCGCCAGAACCGTGACGGAGAGCTGCATGCGGATCTGCGCCTGCTGGTCTGGCGGGAAGACGTCGATGGCGCGGTCCACGGTTTGCGCCGCGTCCGTGGTGTGCAGGGTGCCGAAGACGAGGTGGCCTGTTTCCGCTGCGGTGATCGCCAGGTGGATCGTCTCCAGGTCGCGCAACTCGCCGACGAGGATCACGTCTGGCGCCTGGCGGAGGACGTGCTTCAGGGCATTTTGGAAGCTATGAGTATCCTCGTGGACTTCGCGCTGCTGGACGATACTCTTGATATCGTCATGGACGAACTCGATCGGATCCTCGATAGTGATGATGTGCTTGGCGGTGGTCTCGTTGATGTAGCGGATCATCGCCGCCAGAGTCGTGGTCTTGCCGGATCCGGTGGGTCCGGTGACGAGGACGAGGCCGCGCGGCCGCAGCACAATATCCTTGATGACCGGCGGGAGGCCAAGCTGCTCTAGCGTCTTGATCTCGTAGGGGATGCAGCGCATGACGCCGCCGACGTACCCCTGCTGGCGCAACACGTTCACGCGGAAGCGGGCCACGTCCTTCACCGAGTAGGCCATATCCATCTCATTCGTCTGGAGGAACTTCTGCTTGCGTTCCTCGTTCATGAGGCTGAACATCAGCTCTTCCGCGTCTTCCGGTGTGAGCGGCGGGTACTCGAGAGGCGTGAGATCGCCGCGGACACGAATGAGCGGGGGCACGCCTACACGGATATGCAGGTCCGATCCGCCGTGCTCTACGAGGGCTCGAAGCAGATCATCGATCGTATAGTTGAGAGCCATGTCCGTCTCCTGGTGCGGGCACGGCGCCCCTCCTCCGGATACCTTGCCGGCGGGCGCCAACCTCTACGCCAGAAGGTTCTCCAGGCTCTTCCCATTCTCCTGTTGCCCGTGTAAACGGTGTGGGGTGTTCGCCGGGGAGTTCTGGAGGGCCTTGGGGCAGGGGCGCTTATTTACGGAAGCGAAGGGCCGCGGAGGCGACCGGCGCTGCTCCACGGCCCTCACCACGCGCTTCTATCGGCCCGGGGAGGGCGGTCAACCGCGCTGGCTGGCGCGGGCCGATTCCAGGGCCTGACGCATCATCTGGCGTAGCTCCGTCTGGTTGCCGGCGGCGAAGAGCGCCTCATCCGCGGAGATCAGCCCCGAAGTGTAGTAGCGCAGGAGGCACTGGTTCATCGTCTGCATTCCCCAGTGCTCTCCCTCCGCGATCACGGGGTAGGTGGCGTTGAAACGGCCTTCCTCGATCAGCTTCGCCACCGTGGGAGTGACGACCATCACCTCGACCGCGGCCATTCGGCCGGAGCCATCCATGCGTGGGACGAGCTTCTGCGAGATCACGCCTCGGAGCGAGTTCGAGAGGCGCTGCGAGATCATCGGCTTCTCGTGAGGCGGGAACATGTTCACGATCCGGTCGAGCGTCTCGGGGGCGCTGGCCGTGTGCAGCGTCGAGAAGACGAGGTGGCCCGTCTCCGCCGCCTGGAGCGCCACGGTGAACGTCTCCAGGTCGCGCATCTCGCCCACCATGATGACGTCGGGGCTCTGGCGCATCATATACTTGAGCGCGTCCTGGAAGTTCTCCGTGTCCACTCCCACCTCGCGCTGGCTCACGATGCCCACCTTGTCGGGGTGCACGAACTCGATGGGATCCTCTACGGTAATAATATGCACCTTCTTCGTGCTGTTGATCAAGTCGACCATCGAGGCCAGGGTGCTGGACTTTCCGCATCCGGTGGGGCCCGTCACCAAGATCAGCCCCTGGCGGTTCTGGCAAAGGTTCTTGAGCACCGCCGGAAGCCCCAACTCCTCGATACTCGGAATCTTGAAGGGGACTAGGCGAAACGCCATGCCATAGGCGCCCCGCTGCTGGTATACATTCGCACGAATGCGGGTGACATTCTCGATGTCAAACGCGAGGTCCATCTCGTGCTGCTGCTCAAACTGCTCGCGCTGCCGGGGCGTCATGATGGAGTGGGCAAGCGCTCGAACCTGCTCGCGTTCTAGCGCCGGGAGGTCGGCCTGCAGCACCTTCCCATTGATGCGCATCGCCGGCCGGGTCATCTCCCGGATGAAGACATCGGATGCCTTCTGATTGGCCGCCGCCTTAATCAGCTCGTCCAATTGCATAGCAACTCCTCGGATTCCATGCGCCTGATACTGCCGCCGATAGGATGAGCGTAGGTGCCGGCTGCTACCGGCCTGCCCTCATGCCCACGGCGGGAGAGGGCATATTCCGGGCCAGTCTGCTACGTCGAGCGACCAGCGTCACCGACCATGCCCCTCTTCGATACTACGCTTCTCGATTCGGCGACGTTCTCCTGGTACGGCAGCGTCTTTCAAGCGGGGATTTGCAGGACGGGGCCGGGAGCTTCAACGCTCGCGTTTTTCCGCCCCCTTCCGGCGGGCGGTCGCGCCCGTTTTCTCACGCCGGGCCGCCGAGGTTGCGCCACGGCTGGTCAGGAAGAGGTAGACAACGGCACCGACGCTCACCGCCATGCCGAGAGCGAGGAGAACGACAAGCGCCAGCGATGGCCCCGACCTGGACGGCTCATCAGGCGTTTTGGTCTCGGCCCGAGGAAGCTCTGGCAGCTCCAACGTGTTGAAGCTGGGGTCCGTCACGCGCACGTCATAGCGATGGATACCCGTTCCTTGCTGCAGACGGATGCTGACGTGCTGGTCTTCATAGGAGTCCGGGCCCGTGAGGCGGAAGGGCCGGCTCAGCTGGAACACGAGTACCAGATGCCGATACGCCTTGTAAGCCTGGACAAACTCGGCGACCGGAAGCGTGCCCTCTGGATAGGGCACGACGACCGGGGCGGCGAAGGAGACGCTTGTCATCCTGGCGGCGCCAGGGGAGAGCGCCTGGCAGTCCACCATCACATCGCTCGCTTTCCAGCCCGTGGCTTTCAGGAGCGCGCGCAGTTCGGCACGGGCCTTCGCCTCGCTCACCTCGCCCTCGTAGCTGATGGCAACCTGATCCACGCCGTTTCGCCCGGTGGAAACCAACACGAGCAGCTGCGGCTGCGGTGGCACCGGTTTTGCCTCGGCGTACGCCCCAGAAGCGGCGAAGCACCATGCCAACGCCATGAACACCCAGCGTCCGATCCTCTGCACCTGCAAGCAATTCAGGAACGTGGTCACTCCCTCTCTTGAGAGCAATACTAACATACACGGGGAGGGCAAGTCAATGATCGGACCAGGGCGCTTCAGTGCGATGGGGGCAGCCAGGCACGCTCGCGCCGTGTCGTTGACGGTAGGAGGGGGGATGGTACAATGCTTGTGGCGGAAGCGCAAGGCGTGATGCTCCGGGGGCAAGGTGGCCCGCACGCGAGTGGACGGGAGCCCGCGCAGGCAGAGGGGGAGGGGTTGATGCACCTTCACGCATCTCACCGCAAAAGGATGGTTCCCTGGCGATGGGAGGGGCAAGCTGGCCACGTGGGGCGGAGTATCGCCCGAGTGGCCTTGGTTGCCGCGCTGGTCGCCCTGCTACTCCCCGGGTGCCGGCGTGAGACGCCCGCTCCCGCGAAGGCGCTCGTCTACGAGCATCCGAACTATGCGCGCCTCTCGCCGGCGGAGCTCCTGATTGAGGGCCAGCGCAAGGGAGTGATGGGGCGGAAGCAATCGCTGCGCGACGTGCGCCGCGTCGTCGAGACGATTGCGCCTCTGGTGGCGCAGAGCGTCGAGCAAGAGGCGATCCAGGCGGACCTTCAGGCGCTGGCGGGCGGGCGCCCCGTGGCGGAGCTGCGCGAGGAGTTGCGCCGCTGGCAGGAGGCCGATCTGCTCCTGGAGTCCGGTGGCGATCCAGAAGCCGTATCTGCCGCGGGCGCGGTGGGCGTGGCTCAGTGGCTGGCGGATACCGCTCGCCGGGCCGGCCTG
>DUUU01000236.1 GCA_012841485.1 Armatimonadota bacterium | reverse complement strand
GGGACGCTCTCTCAGCATCCAGGCAGATAACCCGCCACTCCTCCGCTGCCCGGAGGCGGCGCGGCTACTTGCGCGCCCAGAAAGTGCCGCGCGGCACCTGGCTCGCCTTGAACCACTTCACGTGACCATCGCAGAACACCAGGTTGATCCCATCCATATGCACGGACATGCGCGGGTGGACCTCATTCGGATAGACACCCGTCGTGTTGGTGCCCGGGCCGATGTAGAGGCAGTTTCGGGGGTCTGATCCCGTGCTCTTGATGCCCGCACACACCGAGTCGCCGATCAGCGGCACCTCGGCCGGCGTGGTGATCTGCGCCATGGAGCAGGACGCATTCGTAGAGCCGCCGACGCCGCAGAAGTTGTAGCCCATGTTCCCCCGAATATCGATCCGGGTGCTCCCCTGCCAGGCATACTGGGTGTAGCGGCTCTGGTAGCTCGGGCACAGGAAGACGCCCGTATTCTTCACGTAGGGGAATACCAGTCCGACCCAGCAGACCGTCTGGCCCGACTGCGTGTCGTGGGGCGAGACGCCGACGGCGCGCCCTGGGAACGTCTCGTCATAGTCCTGAACGTACTGCAGCATCGCCATGCCAAGCTGCTTGCAGTTGTTCTGGCAGGTCGCCTTGCGCGCGTTCTCTCGGGCGCGCGCGAAAACCGGGAAGAGGATCGCCGCGAGAATCGCGATAATGGCGATCACAACGAGCAACTCGATCAGGGTGAAACCTTGCTTCCTCATCTCCGTCCCCCTCTCTGTCACCCGGAAGTGGCCCGCTCAGATGGCAGGTGACCTCTGCTCGCTCCTGGTGATGCCTTCGCGCTCCCCCGCGCAACTCCTTCCGGGTGGACGCGCGCGGTCGCCAGGCCGAACGGGCATCGCGGTGGGAAGTCGCATCAGGCCCCAGCCACGCGGAGGGCCTGCTCCCGGGAGGAGACTGCACAGCCCAGAGTGCCCGCACCTCCCCATCCGTGCCCGTCTCCTTCATCCGCGGTATCGACAGCGGCGCGAGGCCGAGTTTCGTTGACAAAACCCACCCCATCCGGTACAATGAACGCAGGAATACTGTGCCGGCACGGCAACAGATGCGCGCGACTGCTTGGGCGCGTCGGGAGGGCGCCGCCCGCCGGCTCTTGTGATGAGGAATCCAGCATGCCAGCATCTTTGCGCAGGGATCACCACTGCGGCGAACTGAACTTGAACCACGTCGGCCGCGATGTTACCGTGATGGGATGGGCGCACCACGTGCGCGACCTTGGCGGCCTGATCTTTATTGAACTGCGCGACCGCAGCGGCATCGTCCAGGTCGCGTTCAGCCCCCAGGAGACACCGGAAGCACATGCCCTCGCCCAGGAAGTGCGCAGCGAGTTCGTCCTTGGCGTCCGCGGGGTGGTCCGCCGCCGTCCGGCAGGCACGGAGAACCCCAGTCTGCCCACGGGCGAGGTGGAAATCTACGGCTCTCACCTTGAGGTTCTGAACACGTGTCAACCCCTCCCCTTCCCCGTCGCCGAGGAGGTGGATGTCGATGAGACAACGCGGCTGAAGTACCGCTATCTCGACTTGCGCCGCGCGCCGATGCAGCGAATGCTGGAACTGCGCCACCGCGTCACCTCCGCCGTCCGCAGCTTCCTCAACAGCGAAGGGTTCTGGGAGATCGAGACGCCGCTGTTGATGAAAAGCACGCCGGAGGGCGCCCGAGACTATCTGGTGCCCAGTCGCGTCCATCCGGGCAAGTTCTACGCGCTGCCGCAGTCGCCGCAGCTACTGAAGCAGATCCTGATGGTCGCGGGCGTGGAGAAGTATTACCAGATCGCCCGCTGCCTGCGCGATGAGGATCTGCGTGCCGACCGCCAGCCGGAGCACACGCAGATCGATATGGAGATGTCGTTCGTCACCCGCGATGATATCTTCGACGTCGCGGAGCGGATGTGGCAGCACGTCTTCCGCGAGGCGCTGGGCGAGGAGATCCCCATCCCCTTCCGCCGGCTCACCTATAAAGAGGCGATGGCCCGCTACGGCAGCGACAAGCCGGATCTGCGCTATGGCATGGAACTGGTGGACGTCTCCTCCCTCGTGGCGGGCACCGAGTTCAAGGTTTTCTCCGGCACCGTCGCCTCGGGCGGCCTCGTGAAGGGGATCAACGCCCGCGGTTGCGCCAGCTTCGCGCGCCGAGAGGTCGATGAGCTGGTAGAGGTGACGAAGACGTTCGGCGCGAAGGGCCTCGCCTACTTCTACGTTGAGGAGAGTGGCCTGCGCGCCCCGATCGCGAAGTTCTTCACCGCCGAGCAGCTCGAGGCGATCCGCGCTGCCCTGGATGGCAAGCCGGGCGACCTGCT
>DUUU01000235.1 GCA_012841485.1 Armatimonadota bacterium | reverse complement strand
CAGCGGTATGGCACCATCCGCGATTACCTGCCGAATCCCCGCGCGGAGAACCGCCCGGTGGGCCTTCCCTCGGAGTACACTCAGCTGGCGATGTGGACCCTGGAGCAGCTTCTGGCGGATAAGGGCCTGGTACCCGACCACCTGGCGCGCCGCTTCTGCCAGCAGTGGATCTTCCGCGTGAGCCGCACTCTCCGCGAGTTCATCCGCCGCTATAAGGATGAGCAGGTTCCCTGGGAGAGGGCGGGGGTAGCGTCCGCGGGGAATGGCGCGCTCGCGCGGATCGCCCCCATCCTGGTGCCCCACCTGCAGCAGCCTTCGCCGGCGCTATGGGCCGATGTCGCCCTCGCTGCCATGCTCATTCACAACGACCCGGCCTCTATCGGCTCCTGCCTGGCCCTGGAACGGCTCCTCTGGGAGGTGATGGGGCTTTCGTCGGCCCCGGACCCCAGGTGGTGGGTCGATCTCTTCTGCTCCACGCTCCGCCCCCTGGAGGGCGCGGCGGCTTACGAGACGCGCTCGCCGCACGTGCCTTACCGGGGGCCACTCTGGCTCTTTGTCGAGGCGAGCGTCCCGCGGGCGGTCAGCGATGGCCTCAGCGTCCGTGATGCGTGCGACTGGTGGCACTCCGGCTCCTACCTGATGGAGACGGTTCCCACGGCGCTCTTCATTCTGGCCCGCCACGCGCATGACCCGGAAGAGGCGCTGGTGCGCGCCGTCAACGACACGAAGGATAACAACACCATCGCTGCCATCGTGGGCGCGGTCGTGGGCGCTCTCCACGGGAGGAGCGGCCTGCCCGGCCGGTGGATCAAGGGCCTGCTGGGGAGAATCGGCGCCGCCGATGACGGCCAGCTCTTCGAGTTTGCACTGAAGGCAACCGGCGGAACAGTGTGCCGCGCGGACGACCTGCGCCCCGACGATATCCTGGTGCCCGCCGATGAGGTGCGTCCCGGAGACACCGTCTTTTTCGTACGGCAAGCGGAACATGAGGTGCAGCTCCGCGTTCTGGGCGAGGCCCACCGGAAGGCGTTCACCGGAATCCGGTATCGCGTGGTCCAGGGAGATGAGCCGGGGAGTGTGCTCTTCACCCTGGTATAGGCTGCCGCTCCACTCTCGGGCGGCGATGCGTGCCAGCCCGGCCAGAACCGGTGTTCGCGCGCCCCGGACTCCTCCCATCACGCCGGCTTGTGCCGTCTCCTCTCTTTGTGGTATCCTGTGGCAGGGGGGATGAACTCAGGATGGTGATCATATCGGGCGGGGCGGTCGTAGACGGGACGGGGGCGCCGCGCGTGGTGGCAGATGTCGCCTTTGAGGGAGACACCATCGTGGCCATCGGAGACCTTCGCGGTGCCGAAGGTACCCGGATCGATGCCCGCGGTCGCTTAGTGGCGCCCGGGTTGATTGACCTGCACACCCACTCGGATGCGACGGTCCTGGGCTTCCCATCGATGTCGAGCAGCGTGCGCCAGGGGGTGACCACGGAGGTGGGCGGGAACTGCGGGATGCAGGTTGGCCTGGCCCTGGGCACCTCCGAGTTTGAACTCGAGCAGCGCCTCTACCACGGCCCGCATCCCTTCTGCTGGACCTCGCTCGCGGAGTTTGCCGCCCTGGTCGAGGAGCAGGGGATCGCGGGCAATATCGCCTTCCTGGCGGGGCATGGCACGCTGCGCAAGCGCGTCATGGGCTGGCAGCGTGGCGCGCCGGCCCCGGAGGCGCTGGCCCGGATGCGTGCTTTCCTCCGGCAGACGCTTGAGGAGGGGGCGTTTGGCCTTTCGACCGGCCTGGAGTACCCGCCCGGCTCCTACGCCACCCACGCCGAGATCGCCCCCCTGGTGGCCGAAGTGGCCGCAGTAGGCGGGCTGTACACGACGCACCTGCGGAACGAGGGTGACCACCTCGCCGAGGCCGTGGAGGAGGAGCTGCGGGTGGCGTGCGAGACCGGAGTGCGCCTGCAGATCTCGCACCTCAAGGCGGAGCGCCGGCGCAACTGGGGCAAAGCGCGCGAGATGCTCGCGCGCATCCACGCCGCGCGCGCCGCGGGCATCGATATCGCCTGCGACGTCTACCCCTACACCGCGTTCATGACCGGGCTGTGGGTGGCCACGCTCCCCGCGTGGGCGCAGGAGATCCCCGCCGAGGAACTCTCGAAGCGGATCCAGGAGCCGGGCTTCCGTGACCGCGTGGCCAACGATATGGCCGAGATGGAGATCGACTGGGAGCAGCTCCAGGTCGCGATTGCGCCGCAGGACCGCTCGTTGCAGGGGCGTACCATGGCCGAGATCGCGCGTGAGCGCGGCGTGGCGTCCCACGAGGCGGTTCTCGACCTCCTGGCAGGCGGGCTTGTCGTCGCGATTGTCTTCGCCATCTCCGAGGAGGAGATGCGGCTGGTACTGCGTGCGCCGTTCACCAGCGTCGCCTCGGACGGCACCACGCGCGTCGCCTCGGAAGGGGCGGACGAGGACCGCGTCCATCCGCGCTGCTTCGGCACCTTCCCGCGCGTCCTGGGCCGCTACGCGCGCGAGGAGGGGCTTCTCTCGTGGGAAGAGGCGATCCATCGGATGACCGGGCTGCCGGCGAGCCGGCTGGGCCTGCGCCAGCGCGGCGTCATCCGGCCAGGAGCCCGCGCCGACCTCGTCGTTTTCGACCCCGAGACGGTGCTGGATACGGCCACCTTCGTGACGCCAGCCAGCTACCCACGGGGAATCGAGCATGTCTTTGTGAACGGCGTCGCCGTCGTGCGCGACGGCGAGGAAACAGGAGCGCGGCCAGGACGCGTGCTCCGCAGAGGCCAGGCCGAGTAGGCCGCCGCAGGCTGGAGAGAAGATGCCCTCAAAACCGCTCCATATCGGAATAGAAGCGCGCTACCTGTTCGCCCAGGCAAAGACTGGCATCGAGAACTACACGTCACAGCTCGTTCTTCATCTGGGTCGCCTGCCCGAGTTACCGCCCATCACCCTCTACACCGACACGCCCCCCAAGGAGACAGACGCGGTGACCGCGGAGATCCTGCGCACCCCGAGCCTGCGTGTGCGCGTCGTGCCCCGGCGGCGGCTATGGCTGAAAGTGTGGCTTCCCAGGGCGGCGCGCAGAGACGGGGTCACCGTGATGCACTTCCCGGGGAGCATCCTGTCGCTGCTCCGACCCTACCGGACGGTCACCACGATCTATGACCTGTGCAACGTGCGCTTTCCGTTGCTTGCGGTAGGAAATGAAGCCCGCCTGATGCAGGGAGTGGTGCGCAAGAGCGCGCTGGCCGCGACGCGGGTGATCGCGATCTCTCAGGCGACCGCCGATGATGTCGCGGAGCTCTATGGCGTGCCACGCGAGCGCATCGTTGTCACGCCGCTTGCGCCGGATCCCCGTTTTCGGCCGGTGCCGGACGCGGCGGCACAGGTCGCCGCGCGCTACGGCTTGCGCCCGCCCTATCTCCTCTTCGTGGGCACGCCCTACCCGCGGAAGAACCTCTCGCGGGTGCTGGATGCCCTGGCTCAGCTCGGTCCGGCGGGGAAGGGGGTAACCCTCGCGATTGCTTCGCGCAAGGAAGACGCGGCAGCAGAGGTGTTGGCCCGGGCGCGCATCCTCGGCGTGGCGGATCGGGTGTGCTTCCTGGCTGGCATGCCGGATGAGGAGATGCCGGCGCTCTACTCGGCGGCCCAGATGCTGGTGCACCCGGCGCTGTGCGAGGGCTACGGGCTCACGCTTGTGGAGGCGATGGCGTGCGCTACCCCGGTGATCACCGCGAACCGGTCGTCGATGCTCGAAGTGGCGGGGGATGCGGCGCTCCTGGTCAACCCGGAGAAGCCGGGCGAGATCGCCGATGCCATCCGGCGCCTCCTGACGGATCCGGGGGCGCGCGAGGCGTGCATCCGCCGGGGGACCGAGCGGATCGCCGGGCTTACCTGGGAGAGCACGGCGCGTCGGACCCTGGATGCTTACCGCGCGGCGTATGAAGGAAAGTGAAGGAAGCGATGGTCTCCGTCGTAGCTACCGTTTGGAATGAAGCCGGGTCGTTGCAGGAGTTCCTGCGGGCGCTCCTCGCGCAGACGCTTCCCCCGGATGAGATCCTCATCTCTGACGGCGGGTCTACCGATGGAACGCGCGAGCTTCTCCAGGAGGCGGCGCGCCAGGAGCCGCGCGTGCGCCCGATCCTGTTGCCGCGATCCAACCGGTCCGTGGGGCGCAACGCCGCCATCGCCGCCGCCAGGAACGAGATCATCGCCGTGACGGATGCTGGCTCCCGCGCCGATCCCGACTGGCTAGAGCGGATCACGGCGCCCCTGCGCACGGATCCAACGGTGTGCATGGTCGGTGGCTATTACCGAGCACTCGCCAGAAGCCCGCTCCAGGAAGCGATTGCCGCGGCGACCGTGGTGCCTCCAGAGCGCGTGGATCCCGAGACTTTCCTTCCAAGCAGCCGGTCGCTGGCCTTCCGTAAGGATGCCTGGGCGCGCGTGGGCGGCTACCCGGAGTGGTCGCACCACAACGAAGACACCATCTTTGCCCTCGCGTTGCGCCAGGCCGGCTGCCGGATGGCGTTCGTTCCGGAGGCGGTGGTCTCGTGGGAGCCCTCTCCTAACCTGTGCCGGCTTTACAAGCAGTTCTACCGCTATGCGCGCGGCGACGCGCAGGCGGGGCTCTTCTTCGCGCACTACCGGAAAAACCTCGCCATTCCCGCGGCAGGAGCGGCCTACCTCCTCGGGCGCCGGCATCCGGGGGTGCGCGCCGCCGTGGGCATCGGCGTGGGACTCTATCTCGCGAGGCAGTCCCTGCGCGCGGTGCGCCAGACGCACAGCGCCGCGGCCACCGCGCTCACGCCCGCCGTGGCGCTGACGCTGGACATGGCCCACCTGGCGGGATACATCCATGGCATCCTCGACCGGCCGGCCATCCGCCGGGCGCGCGAGGAAGCATCCGGTGCGTGAGGAACGACCGCCCCTTCCTTGACTCTGCTCCGAGGACGTGGTACACTGCGAAATGGCGCCACGCCTCGCGCGGAGCGGGCGCCAGTTGCCATCTGCCACCGCGCGTGGATGTCGATATCTATGGATCTCCTGGAACAGCTGAACCCGGTGCAGCGTGAAGCGGTGATGCATCCGGATGGACCCCTGCTCATCTTTGCCGGCGCGGGCTCGGGAAAGACGCGCGTGCTTACCCACCGCGTGGCCTGGCTCATTCGCGAGCGCGGGGTGCACCCCGCGCACATCCTCGCGGTCACCTTCACAAACAAGGCCGCGAAGGAGATGAAGAGTCGGATTGCCAACCTGGTTGGCTCGCTGGAGGAGAGCATCTGGATCGGCACCTTCCATGCTCTCGCCGCGCGCATGCTGCGGATGTATGGAGAGCATATCGGCCTGGATCCCGGCTTCGTGATCTACGACGACAAGGACCAGGAGACCGTGGTGAAGGAGTGCTACCGGGAGCTGGATATCGATGAGAAGAAGTATGCCATCCGGGCCACTCTCAACGCGATCAGCCGGGCGAAGGAGCGGCTGACCGGACCCAGGGAGTATAGCCGCACGGCGGTGGATTCCTTCGGGCGTGTTGTCGCCGACGTCTACCCCGCCTACAATCGCAAGCTGCGGGTCAACAACGCTCTCGATTTCGACGATCTCATCGGCTGCGCCGTGAAGCTGCTCCGCGACGCCCCCTCGGTGTGCGAGGAGATTCAACGCCGCTTCCGGCATCTGCTCGTGGATGAGTTTCAGGATATCAACCACGCCCAGTATGCCTGGATGCGCCTGGTGGCCGGCAAGCACGGGAACGTCACCGTAGTGGGCGACGATGACCAGTCGATCTACTCGTGGCGAGGCGCTGATGTGGGCTTCATCCTCGCTTTCGAGAGGGACTATCCCAACGCCCGGGTGGTCAAGCTGGAGCAGAACTATCGCTCGACGCAAAAGATCCTGAGTGCCGCGCATGGCGTGGTCAGCCGCAACCGGACGCGCGTCGAGAAGAAGCTGTGGACCGACGGCCCCGTGGGCAAAGAGGTGACGCTCTACTCGGCCTACGACGAGTATGACGAGGCGCGCTACGTCTCCACGGTCATCGCGACGGGATGCGTGGGGAAGGGGCGCAGTTACCGCGACCACGCGGTGCTCTATCGCATGAACTCGCAATCGCGTGCCCTGGAGGATGAGCTGCGCCAGATGGGGATTCCCTATCGCGTGGTGGGCGGGCTCCGCTTCTACGACCGCAAAGAGGTGAAGGATCTGATCGCCTACCTGCGCCTCGTTGCCAACCCCGCCGACTCCGTCTCGTTGCGGCGCGTGATCAACGCCCCGCCGCGCGGGATTGGCGCCATGACGCTGGCGCGGCTGGGTGACTACGCCTCCATCGAGGAGATCCCGCTCTTCGAGGCGATGCGCCAGGCCAGACGCATCCGGGAGATCCAGCCGG
This sequence comes from Armatimonadota bacterium, assembly GCA_012841485.1. The sequence goes on along the minus strand of DUUU01000235.1, from coordinate 295 downwards.
CTATTCGCAAGCGGATCGCCGACTTCGTCCTCCTCATCGACGGCCTTCGCGAGCTGGCCGCGACCGCGACCGTCCGCGACACCCTGAAGGCGATCATCGCGCGCACGGGCTTCGAGCAGACGTTGCAGGGCGAGACCTTGATCGAAACTGATTCGCGGAAGGCGAACGTGCAGGAGTTGCTGAGGGTGGCGGAGGAGTACGTGGGAGGGGGCCCCGGCTCTGCCCTCGCCTCGTTCCTGGAAGAGATGGCGCTCGTCTCCGACATCGACAACCTGCGTGAGGATGAGGATGGCGT
>DUUU01000234.1 GCA_012841485.1 Armatimonadota bacterium | reverse complement strand
CACTCCTGGGCCGGGGTGGCAATGGCCGCCAGGCTATCGCCTTCGCTCGCATAGGGGTGCATTGCCGGGAGAGCCACATCGGCGTGCATCCGATGGCAGCCGTAACCACGCAGCCGGCCGCTGACCGGAGCCAGGATCGGCGTCACGCTGAGATCTACGTCCGAGAGCAAATGCCCCAGTGGCTGGCCGGCCTCTACCCAGTCGCACGTCTCCAGCCCCGCCTCGACGAAAAGCCCCGATGCCGGCGCGCGCACCTCGACAACGGTCGCTCGATCCAGCCAGACGGTGGGCTCGTCCAGGCCCTCCGGCGCTCCCGGAAGCATCTCCAGAAAACGCGCGATGTTCAGGGCGGCGCGCAAGCCACGGCGGACTTCCTTCTCCAAGACGACATACTGGCCCGATAGCTCGATGGTCAGTCCCGCCCGCCCGCTGTCGTTGAAGTAGACGTTGATCGTACAGGGCACCTTGGGCTCGGTCTCGGTGCCGCCGCGCCCCGGCTGCGGAGCGGCAAAGGGCATGGCGCTGATGCGCGCCAGCTCCATGCTCCGGGGCCGGTCCTTACGCGGGAGGCACGCCGTCGCCCCGAACCGCTCCCAGCTATGGATGTCGAGGCAATGGGTCGCGCGCGTGACCAGGGCGTGATAGATGGCGTAGCTCAGGCGCTCGGTATCGTTCCCATCCGCCTTGCCGGGCCAGGTGCGGTTCATGTTCTGCCCGCCGTCGTCTCTGTAAGCCGTCTCCGGACCGGAGGTGATATGGTGCCGGCGGTTCCGAACCGCCGGGAGGTTGCAGAACGGCACCGCCAGGACGCTTCCCCGCTTCAGATGCTGCCCGGCAATGGCAACGAAGCGCCGGATCACCTCGGGGCCCTGCACTTCATTCCCATGCTGCGCCGCGGTCAAGAGGAAGCACGGCCCATCCTGCCCGCTCTCTACCTCCCAATAGGGGATTGCCACGCTCCCGCACTGCGGCAATTCAACGTTGATATGACCCACGCGTGTCTCTGCCATCCGTTTTCCTTCCTACGGCTCCACCCGGAAGTTGACCGTGCCCTCCGGCACAAAGCTCAGGTCGTTGGTGATTACAAACTCCTCGAAAAGCACCTTCGCCGCCGGGTCGGCAGTGAGCGTCAGGCGGTGCCCGCCCGCTTTCACCGGGAAGCCCATCGGCGGCGCCGGGTTCGCACGCTCTGGCCGGAAGCAGCTCCAGAGCCATGTCTTCAGCACCGGCCCACCATGCCCGATGGAGATGTAGCTGAAGGGGATACTCTGCCGCCCCAACTCTTTTCCATCCAACTCCAGGCGGATGGGCGCCCTCCCGCTTCCATCCAAACTCTGCACCTTCGCCCACACAACCACTTCCCCATCGGCCGGCAGCGTGAAGGACAGCTCCACGGAAGGCGTCAATGTGGTGTTCCAGGTGGTCTTCAGGCCGGCGACGAGCCGGGCAGGAAGCGCCTCCGTCTTCGCCTGCACCGCGTCCGAGGCAGGACTCTCGTTGCCGGCGCGGTCCACCGACGTCACGCGGTAGGTGTAGGTCGTGCCAGGCTTCAGGCCCCAATCCACGAAGCGTGGTTCAGCGGGCGAGCCTACCAGGCGCTCCTGGACCGCGGCCACGTCCCCAGTGCTCGCGGCATAGACGTTGTAATAGGCCACATCCGGCTCCCGGGCCGGCGTCCAGGAGAGGCGCACGGCATAACGCCCGGCAGCTTCCGCCTTCAACCCGGCGGGCTTCGCCGGCGCCTGGCGATCCGCACATCCCAAACCGGCTGGCCGGTAGCCGGACGCATCGGTGAGGAGCATGCGGTCTACGCTCAGGCCCGCCACAGTGGCTTCTAGCGAGAGGCTTACCTCGCCCTTGTCCAGCTTCACCGCGGTGGGGTAAGCGAGCCACTGCCAAGCCTTCCCCTCGCAGCGCACCTCGCCCAAGACCGACCCGCCGGCCGAGGCCCTCAGAGAGCCGGTGCCCCGCGCTCGAATCCAGAGACGGTATTCGCCCGCTTTCGGAAGGTTTGCCCCCAGTGTCATCGGCGGTGGGGCGCGCAGCTTGCCGAGGGTAACCGCGTAGAGCCCAGAGGCGCTCGCGTCGAACACCTCCACCGCAGGCTTCGGGTAGTGCCCTGTCTCTGCCTCCACGTAGACCGCCGCCGGCCCCTCCCACGGGTCGAAGGCGCAGACCTCGTTCGAGGGGAGGCCTTCCAGGCCGGAGTGCTCCACGGAGGTCACGCGGTAATAGGCGAGGCCATCCGGCGTATCACTCCAGGTGAGCGCGGCGATTGGCTCCGGCGTCAGCAGCTCGCCAGCCTCGCCAGAAGCCCCGGAGCGGTAGACCAGGTAACCCTTCGTCTCCTTGTGGTATCGGCCCGGCTCCCAGGAGAGATGCACCCGTTTCCCTTCCCGACGGGCGCGCAGGTTCTGAGGCGGATCCGGGCGGCGCATCACCATCCAGTAAAACTCGATATCCCCCATCATGGAGGAGGCGTAGCCCAGCTTTGTGCCGTCCGGGCTCATCTCGGGGTGTGCCTCCGACCAGTAGGTGGAGTGCTTCAACGCGGTGTTGTGCGCGCCGAGGAGCTGCGTGGTCTCGTTCCCGAAAGCGATCACCCGGCGCATGTAGCGCCCACTGCTCGTGCAGTACCAGTTCGGATCCGTCTCCCAGGTCTGGTGATCGGACGGCTCATCACTGATCGCCTTCAGCTCGCCCGTGCGCTTGTCGCGAATGGCGCACCCGGCCATGACGGCGACCCAGCGGCCATCCGGACTGTGCGCGCGGTGCCCGCTGGTTTGGTCGAACAGCTTGCGCACCTTCCCGTCGGTGGAGATGCAGTATTGCCCGGGGGGCGTCTGCCCCTCCCACTCGAACTCGATGGAGTAATCAGGCGCCTTGGTGAACCACGACTGGTGGACCCATCCCCCCGGATCGAGCATCAGGCCCTCTTTGCCGTCCCGGTTCATGATCCAGAGGCGCGAGCGCATCTTCCCGTCCGGATCGGGAAACGCCTCGCGAACAAGCAGCTTCTCTCCATCCTGACTCATCGGCCAGAGGGCGATATCGCCATCGAAGCGGCGGGTCACCTCGCGCGCCCCGGTGAGGACGTTGCCAACTGCCAGGTCCCAAAGGTCGGTCTTATCACGCCCGCGGTAGACCCGGTAGTAGACGCGCGCCGGGTCACGCCTATCCCAGATGGGGCTGGAGGCGTAGAAGTCGAGATAGCGCCACGCGGAGCCATCGGCACGCATGTGAAGCGAGCCCTTACCGAGTTGCCCGCTGTTGAAAAGAAGGTAGGAGCCATCGGCATTCCAGGGCGAGATCTCCATGTAGGAGTGGCGCGTGCTCGTTCCCGCAGAGCGCGTCAGCATCCACGTCTCGATGCCGGTGCTGGTATCCTTATAGATCACCCGGTCGCCCTGGAACCACCCATCGGCTCCTTGAAGGAGGGCATATGTCTTGAAGGAGGTGCGCGAGGCCAGCTCTTCGAGCCGGTGGTAGGGATGCGGCTTCGCCACCGCCTCCTGGGTGACGGTGACCTCGTTCAACCGGCGGATCACGACGTCATCCAGCAGGATCACCCCGCGCGTGCGAAGTAGCTGCCAGCCAACGCTCATCGCCTCGACGCCGTTCTCGGGGATGACCGCCTCTAGAGAGACGCGCTGCCAGCCCTTCGTCGCCGGCAAGCGCGTGCTCCGCTTGGCCCCGGCCTTGCCGAGCAGGTTATACCGCATGGTGAACTCGCGGTCACACTTCACCCATGCCGAGAGCTCGTAAGTGGAGCCTGGCTGCACGGACAGCTCGCGCGTGTAGAAAACCGGGAACCAGGCGATGTCGTCCGTCTTCTCCAGCCTCCCCGCCCACTTCCCGGAAGCCCGATCCTCGCCGGTGATGGAGCAGATCCCCTGCCCCTCCTTCGCGTGGTAGGCGGCAACCCACTCTTTGGGCAGGCCCTTCTCGGGAGGCCCCGACTCGAAGCCAGGGTTCTCCTGGAGATTGGGATCCCCGAAGATCAGGTAGCCCCAGCACTCCGGGTTGGCAAACCCCTGGCTCTCGTTGCGCGGCCACATGGCGTTTGGATAGCCCTTCGCCACCAGGCCCACCTTCACGCGCCACACCCATCCGCGCGGCGGCGGCTTCACACCGAAGTCGCTCCAGGGGATGCGCACCTCGGCGCTCCAGCCACCCTCGCGAGCCGTGGCAACGGCCTGCCACGCGCCATTCCACTGTATCGCCGCGTCTGGAGCAATGCCAGGGCCACGGCGCAGGTCCGTCATGGCGCCGTAGGCCGTAAGGCAGAGCTGTGTCACCGTGGGATCGACGAAAGAAGGGCAGAGAAAGATCTCGACGCAGTCGTCGTACCACGTCTTCCCGTCACGGCCACGCTCGCGCCCGAAGGGGAGCTTGCCGGGCGTCGTCGCCGCCTCGATGCCGGCGTAGAGCGCCTCGCCATCCATGAGGAAACGCACCCGGGTCGCGTTCTTGACAGGCTTCCCGCCCACGCCCAGCTCATAGAACTGCGGCGGGGCCGCCGCGTCCTTCCAGCAGGCATCATCCAGGCGCCCGTCGATGACCGGCGCCTGGGGGGTGATCCGGCAGATGTACTCAGCCGGCGCGGCGCTCGCCCGGCAGCCGGAAAAGAGAAGCAGCAGAAGAAGCGCAACGGTGCGGATCATGGGAACTACTCCTTGCCCCCTGCTTCGCTGCCCCTGCAGGCGTTCCCTGCCGGCTGGCATCCCGCGCCCGCATCCCCCCACGCGCCCTTTCCCTGCGGCCCATACCCTCTATGGCACGAGGGCGCCATGAGCGCGGAGAGTATCGCGCAGGAGGTCGAGCGGCACGTCGCGCGAGGGCACGCCCTGGCGCACGCCCAGCGCGGCAGCGGCGCCGGCGGCCTGGCCCATCGCCATGCACGAGGCCTCCACACGCAACGCAGAGTTGGCCCGCCGGTCGCTGGAGACCGTGCGCCCCGCCACGAGGAGGCGCTGGCTCCCCTTGGGCACAAGCGCGCCGAGGGGCAGCGTGGGCACCACGCCCTCTTCGAGGAACTCGTGGTCCGTGCCATCCTCCGTATGCACATCGATGAAGTAGAACGTATAAGCCACGGCATCGTCGAAGCGGCGCCCGCTCAGGTAGTCCTCGCGGGTGATCGTCGTCTCGCCCACGATCCGGTACGTCTCGCGGATGGCGGCCATGGGGTACATTCGAGCGATCCGCACTTTCTCGCAGCCGGGCAGGGTCTTCAGGAAGCGGAGCATGCGCAGTAGGCCCTGGCGTCCGGCGATGTTTGCCTCGCTCTGCGTCTCGGCGGTGGTGGAGTCGGCGCCGAAGAGGTGCTGCAGGTTGGCGCCACCCGCGCGAAGATAGTCGATGAACGGCCGGCGCGCATAGCAGAAATCGCCCCGGATGAGCGTGCCGTCGCGAAGCGCCTCCTCGTAACGCGCCTGAAGTAGGTCGGCATCGAGCGTCTTGTAATCGTAGCCATCCAGACGAAACTCCAGTGTGCCGGGCTGGCGGACTTCCCCCTTCACACGCTCGAATCCGAGCAGGCCCACCACGTCGGCATCGCCACTGCAGTCAATCACCTCGCGCGCCAGCACCTCCCGGCGTACCCCCTTGCCAACGCTCTCCACCAGCCAGCGGTCGCCCCTCGCTTCCGCGGTCGTCACCACTTCATGGTAGTGCAGCGTCACTCCCGCCTCCAGGCAGCTCTCCTCGGCCAGGCAGGCATACAGATAGGGGTTCACCGAGACATGATGGGAGGGCCGATTCGGCGGCGGGTTGTTGAAGTCGGGCAGCGGGGTGCCATCCAGCGCCTTCGTCTTGGTGACCAGCTCCCAGCCGATGCCGGCAATCACCTGCCGGCCACGGTTGAAGAAGTGCGCCGGCGCGCTCACGCCGCCGTT
>DUUU01000233.1 GCA_012841485.1 Armatimonadota bacterium | reverse complement strand
CTTGATGGCAGAGTCCTGAGCAGTCGCCACTTCCGGGGTCGTGCCTCCTGCCCTCAGGCCACGCGCCAGCAACGTCAGAGCCGGGGGCCATAGCACGGTGGAAGGGGCCGCGCGCGGATGGGGGCCCTGGCACGCGCGGGCAACGCGGGCTCTCGCCGGATACGCCGGTCCCAGCGAGGGGGAGCCGCGCCCAGTCGGGTCGCCGCTTGCCATCCCGCTGGTGCGAACACCCTGGATCATTCGCCACGCGAGGCGCCTGGTGAGTGCGGGCTGCTTCCCAGGGAGAGCGTGGCGAGCGGTCCCTCGAGGGTGTAACCCGCAACGCGGTGAGAGCCACCATACTCGCTCGTCAGGAGGAGGCACTTCCCCGAAGCGTCGGTCACCTCGACGGCGAGCGCCTCGTGGGGTGGCAGCTCGCGCCCCTCGCGCTCGACTGGAAGAACGCGAATCGCGGGCAGGGGCGCGCTCTCGTCCACTCGGCCGGTGAACGCCGCCACAGCCCAGCCGTTGCGCGTGTTCTCCAGGCGCCGCACAATCACCGGAACAAGCACCGGGTACCAGCGGACATACCCCTTCATGCGAAACACGCGCGTCCCCTCAGAGCTCAACAACGTCAGCCGGCCGCGCGGCCTCTCATCCTTGGCGTCCAGCCGGTAGTCAAAGCTGGTTGGAGGAACTTCGCCCGCCACCTCGGCTTCCTCGAAGCCGTCGTAGCCACTCCCCTGGCCCGCGAACTGGGGGGATGCCTTCCACACGGTCTGTGCCGGCTCGGTGCCGGTGACATCATGCGGGAGGAAGGCAAAGAGATCGAAGCAGCGCGGGCGCTCCGAGGCAAGCTGATCGACCAGCACGAAGGTATCGCCGCAGAACGCCGCGGTCCGCGACCAGCCCACTCCTGGATAGAGCGGGCGGTGAAGGGGGCTGGTCCATCGTCCGGCGGGCATCGCTCCCTCCAGAACCGCCACCTGATCCACGCGCAGCATGGAGGAAGGCTTCCCATCGACCACCAGCGAGTTGCCCGCGGCGGCGGTATAGGAAAAACCGGACTGCTTATAGCCGTAGGCGATACGAAAGACGCGCTCGTTGAGCGGAAAGCCCTTCCAGGTCGCCTTGGGATCGAGCATCACCTTGCCGCCGCGATGGGCGGGGCTTCCCCAGTTCATGCTCACTGTGCGCAACGATGCGTCGTCGTCGCCGGCACGGAGCACCGTGATACCCGTCGCGCGTAGGATGGAGTTGGCGAAGCCGCCGGAGGGTGGGGGCACGGGCTGACGCCGCGCCATCGCCACCGTGCGCAGGTAGAGCGGGTCACGATAGCGCTCGTAGGCGGTGATGTAGCCCGCCGCGAAGCCGGGCGACTTGAGATCGGTGCTCTGGAGGAGGGGCGCGTCAAAGAGGCGCTTGAACTCCTCGTCGAAGACGAGAACGCCCGCGTTCTCATAGGCCTTCGCCATCTCCACGAAGGGCATCAGCGCCGCGAAATGGTAACTGGTGTCGCGCTCGATGCTCCACCCATCGGCATCAAAATCGCGGCTCCACTGCGCGCGCAGGCCGT
>DUUU01000232.1 GCA_012841485.1 Armatimonadota bacterium | reverse complement strand
CACCAGCGCCTCGGGCTTCCCCTGCGATCCGGTCGTCGTGCTCGCCATGGCCCTGAGCACGCCAGAGAACGGCGGTCACCGGATCGGCATCGCCGGCGGCAACCGCGAGCGCCACCGGGCGCAGCAGGTCTTCCCGGCCGGAGACGCGGTGAAGATCCAGGAGAAACCGGCGCAGGAGGGTTTCCTCTCGGGCACTCCGGCGCGCCTCGGGGTCGAGGAGCCGGCAGGAAAGCGGATCGACCGCGACAGGAAGCCGGCCCGGCTTCTCCGGATCCACGTGGCCGAGAATGTCTGCCGCCCAGGCATCGGCCCACTCGCTCAGGATTCGGCCCACCCCGGGATGACCCGAATGCCAGAAGAAGGCAAGCGCCGGCCCGGCGGCGACGACACTCCCTGGCCGCTCGGGCGTCACCGGCACCAGCGCGCCTTCCGCACCCGAGGGAGCGCCCCGAAGGTGACGGTGGCCGCGGGGGTTGACAGCGGTCCACTCGGAAAGCGCGCGTGCAAAGGGAAGAGAGCGGCGCAGGGGGATCGCGCTTCCGGGATCGGCGAGCAGGAGCAGCGATTGCGTCCGGGTGATTGCCAGGAGCCAGCGCTCCCTTTCCCCGGCCGGCAGCTCAGCCACCCACGCGGCCAGTGCGGCTTCCGGATCCGCGCCCGCGTTGCCCGCGGTAGCCCTGGCCTGCATCGCGCGCCAGAGGCCCTCGCACCCCGCCCGTGTCGAGCGCAGGAGTACCGGATGCCCGGCGATCAGCGGCACTGTGGCCAGCCTCTCAACGAGGGCCGCGTCGCCCGCTGGGTCGCCGCCGTAGAGGCCCTCCTTCTGGTAGCGCGTGCTGTTCCACCAGTAGGCCACATCCTGAGTTCGCTTCAGAAGCTGGCGCGCCAGCCGTGCCCATGCCGGAGCATTTGCTGGTCCCGCTGCCGGCAACTCGTTTCCACTGCGCAGGCGCCGCAACCGGCTGGTGTAGGCGATTGTAGCCGGATGCCTCGGCTGCCAACGCGACAACACCTCCAGCCAGCGGCGTGCGTCCGCTGCCGCGGGGTCGTCCAGCGACCATCCGGGCCGCTCCCACGGCGCGTCCACCGCATGCGCTGCATACCACGCATCCAGCCATTGCAACCGCGAGAGCGCGAACTCGATGCCGACTTCATTCTCCGTGCCCGCCACCAGCGCCGCCCGGGCTTGCACGCCCGCCATAGACGCCGCCGGATCCGGTGGGCCGGCGCCCGCCTCAGGGAGAGGTGTTACGGAGAGCACCAGATGCTCGCCCGCTTCGCACCAGATATCCGGGGGATCCAGCACGACGATCCACCGCCCGCCCACGGATCCCGCGTCCGCCTGCGGGTGGATGTCGGCCTCAAACCAGGTACGGTCCGTCTCCGCGGAATGGGTGAGGCGCACGCGGAGTGGAAATGGAATCGGTGTGGCTGCCGCCAGTTCCAGGAGCACCGCGGTCACTCCCATCGGCTGCGCGAGCGCTCCTGTCGAGAGTGTGATCGCCGCCGCGCCCTTCTCCTGCGAAGCGAGCGCCATCGCCAGCGCGGTTTCGGGCAGCGGCTCCTCCGCGGCTTCATACAACCGAACCTCGGCAAGCATGGTGCCATCCACCGGCTCGATGGAGAAGCGCCGTTCCTTCTCCGGCTCTGAGAGGAGGAGCCGGGCCACCGGCTCGAGCTGCACCCCAGGGGAGACGCGGCCCGCGCGCCCGAGCGCCAGGGTGCCGGCGCCGCGTAGCTCCAGATAGCTCACGAGCGCCGAGCGCACCAGCCGGACCTCCAGCGGTTCCACCAGGGGAAGCGTCGAGCTATCACAGCCATCCAGCGGCTCGCTCCGGGGCACGCCGCGCACTCGCGCCGCGTGGATCGGAACCTGGCGCAGCCACGTCACCTTCTCCGGTGGCGCGCTCTCCGCGAGAGGGGGCACGGGGTAGCCGGGCACGGGCGTGCAGGGAAGCGGCGGGCGGGATTCGGCCATCGCCGTCGATGCCATCAGGAGCAGGAGCAAGGCGCCCCCCGCTACCCATCGCAACAACCCTGCAAATCGAGAGCCTCCAGGGCGTGGCATGCCGTCACTCGGGAGTTGGGGGACCAAAGGCGTCGGTGCCGCGGATCACAATGCCTGTCGCAAGCTGAGCAAAGAGCTTCTTGCCGTCGGGGGAGACGGCACAGCGCAGGGATGCCGCGGGAAGTGAAAGCGTGCCTGTGCGCAGAAAAGTGCGCGTGTCGAACCGATCGATGCGAGGCGCGCGGTGGCAGACATAGGCGGTTTGCCCGTCTGCGCTGAGCGCCACGGCGGCGGGCGGCTGTCCCACCTCCAGCTGACCCAGCGGGCGCAGCGTCTCCGCGTCCAACACCGAGACGTAGGTGAGCGAGTCACTCGCCACGTAGAGGCGCTTGCCATCCGGGCTGAGGAGCAGGTCCTGGATGCGGGTGCCAATGAGACTGGCATCGGCGTCCACGGGGGCGAGTTTCCCAACGCCCTCGCACTGGAGAAGCGCCGTCGCGTTCTGCCCCCGCTCCGCGAGGAAGATCTTTCCGGCCGTGGGCGAGGCTGCCAGGAGAGTGTCGCCCAAGACGGGCGTGCCTCCGAGGGCGACCTCCATCTCCCGGTGCAGGTCGATCGCCCTCACGCTGGAGCGGGCCGCACCCGAGGGCGTGGTATACAGCCGGCCGGCCGGACCGAGGAGCAGGTCGAACGGCCGGAAGGAGAGCGGGATGCACCCCAGGGGTGTCAGCGCATCGAGGTCGATCACCGAGATTTCGCTGCCGCCGGAGTTGGCCACATAAAGGAGTCGCCCCTCCGCGCCGACCGCCACACCATACGGCTTGCTTCCGGTGAAGAGGCGGCGCACCACCTTGCCGGCGTCCGTGTCGATGACGACGACGCTGTTGCCGCCATAGTCCACGGCGTAGAGGCGCGGGCGCTGGGGATCGACCGCCATCTTCCCGCCAGGAGCGTGCAGGGCAATCACGCCGGGCACCGGCGCCGGTTCGGGAATCGGGGGCACCTGCGTGATCCGCAGGAGATCGAAAGGTCGGGTGAGCGGTGGTTTCGCCGAGGTTGCCTCGGCACCGCCCGCGGAATCCCCCTCCGCCAAAGGCGGCGGCAACGCCAGGGGCACGTTCGAGGCTGTGAGTGGCACGGGCGGCGTCGCCGGCGGGGCGATGGAGTTGGCGCGCGCCTCCGCCAGCAAGCGTCGGACGAAGTTGATTGGGATCGCAAAGCCGACCCCGGTATCCTGGACATATTCGTAGGCGAGCTTCGACTGGACGACGCCGACGACGACACCGTTATCCAGGCGATAGAGAGGCGCGCCGCTGTTGCCCGGGTTGATCGGGGCGTCGATCTGGATGTAGAGCATCGACTGCTGATGCACCAGACTACGGCCAGGGCGCACGGCGTTCACCGTCGCCTTCGCAGTGGAAGCGTAGAGGGGTATGCCGTTGCGCAGCAACTCCAGGGCCAGCGGGTAGCCCGTCAGCGCCACATCGTCGCCCTCGCGCAGCTCATCGGAATCGCCCAGGCGAAGCGGCTCGGGAAACCGGGCGGGCACGCGGAGCACGGCCAGGTCCTTGTCCTCGTCCATTGCGGCGATCACCGCGTAGTACGCGGTGCCATCTGCAAAGACGACCTGGATCGCCGCGGCCCCCTTGACCACATGCGCATTGGTGACCAGCAGGCCATCGGTGCCGGCCACGAAAGCGGTTCCCTGGGCACGCGCCTGCTCTGCCGACAGGTAGGCGATGACCAGCGCCACGCGCGGTTTCACGCTCGCGATGACGTCGGCCGCGGGGTTGGAGATCAGCTCGGAAAGGGGAGGCGGATCAGCGGGCTTTGCTTCCGGTTCGAGAACATATCCCCTGCCCTCCCGGCGCACGGTGAGCCCGGCCAAACGCGCCACCACGCCGAGGACCTTCTCCAGAGACCCCTCTACATCGAGGGTGGGAATCTCCTTCTGTGCGTGCGCGGCCACGCGGACCGGCACGCCGGCTTGCTCGGAGATCTGTCGCACGACCTCCGAGAGGCGTTGTTTGGTGACCTTGAGAGTGATGCTGCGCTCCGCGGCGGCCGCCGGAAGAACGGCCACCAGAAGGGCCAACACCACCCATCGTCTCGGATTCATGCTCGGGTCCTCGGGGCGCTCGCAGCGTTCTATTGCCTCGGGCATTATAGCATCGGCACGGAGCCAGCGTCAAGCCGAGGTGCCCGTCGAATGCCGGAGGCACGGATCTGGCGCGCCCGGCCCCTTCATCCGCGGCGCTGCCTGTGCCACGATACCACGGATGAAAGAGACACACACCGATGGGCCAACCGGTCGGCGAGGGCCAGTGCCGCAGGCCGCCGAAGGCGTGCGGTCCGCCGCAGTCATCCCCCGACCGAGGCGGCACCATCCGTGTCCGTCCCCCTCATCCGCGATATGGGCGGGCGATCAGAAGAGCGCCAGCGCGGTCAACATGTACCGGTTATCGTCATAGAGGGCATCTGTCTTCGGCAGATCATCGTCCACCAGCCACACCTCGGGAATCAGGTAGAGCCGGTCATGCACCTTCACCCGCCCGCCGAGAGTCCAGGTGTGGACCGCCGTGCCAGACCCCGCGCGGTTGAGCGAGTTGTAGTTCACGAATGCCTGCAAGCGCCCACTGAATTGGTAGAGACCCTCCGCCACCCAGCCGTGCCCGTTCTTCCCGGCGAAGGCGGGGCGGATCACACTGCCCTGGCTCAAGGTGCGGAAGTCCACATATTCGCCGCGTAGCTCCAGGCGGCTGGAGGGCAGCCAGCGCAGGTGCGCGCCAAAGCGCGAAAGATCCGCTTCCGTGCCGGCGATGGTGCGCTTCGGGGCGTACATCCCCGAGACACCGGCTTCCAGGCGCTCGCCGACGCCGGCCCGGATCCGGCCAACAAGCGCCGGCTCATTCATCCGGGTGATGTCCGAGGAGGTTGTCGTTCCATCGGTGACCCACCCGATATCCCATTGCCACCCGTCCCTTGGCTTACTCGACCAGGTCATGCCATAGTCCCAAACTCGCGTCACCCGGCGAACCTGGCTATGCCACTCCGGGAAGCCGTTCTGATAGTTGAATGGGAAAGGCACCTTCCCCACTCGCAGCAAGCCGCTGCCCAGGTCACGCTCGTAGTAGGCATAGATCAGCCACCACGGCGACTTCACCTGGGGATGGCTCTTATGCACCGGGTTATTGAGGGCATAAACCCGGAGTTGGTCCTTCTCGCTCATCTTCCAGTCGGTGAAAAGCAACAGGTCGTAGTTGCGAACGTAGGTGGAGTTCGCTTTCTCATCGTCGATCAGGCTGACGCGCTGCGCGGCATAGAAGCTGACCGGGCCGAGCTGCATCTTCTTGGGCCAGGTCCAGGGCTGCCACGGGGCGGTCGCCTGCGCCCAGGAGGGGCCGGCGCTGAGGATCAACACGAAAAGCAGGCAGGCACAGAGTCGGTTTCGCATGGTTTGTCTCCGAATAGGTGTTCTTGTCCGTTCGCCCGGCAGGGGCGCGTTTCCAGTGGAACCTCAGTAGGGGTAGACGGCATCCGGCAGCTCGGAAGGGTTACGGGCTTCGAGGAGCAGGTCGAGTACCTCGTGCCGGAGCCGGGTGAGCGCCGGGTCGGTGTAGGTATCCGGGGTGCGCGGGCGGGGCAAACCCACCTCAACACGCCGGAGCACGCGCCCGGGGCGCGCCGTCATGACGTAGACGCGGTCAGCCAAAAAGATCGCCTCTTCGACATCGTGCGTGACGAAGAGGATGGTGACGTTGAGCTTCTGCCACACATCCAGCAGGAGCTGCTGCATCTCCATGCGCGTGAGCGCATCGAGAGCGCCAAACGGCTCGTCCATCAGGAGAGCGCGCGGCCGGTTGGCCAGTACGCGCGCCAAGGCAACGCGCTGACGCATCCCGCCGGAGAGCTGCGACGGGTAGTAATCGGCGAACTCCTCCAGGCCCACCAGGCGGAGGAAGCGCATCGCCTCATCGCGCGCCTCCGGGCGGGAGAGCCCCCTCCGATGCAGCCCGTAGCAGACGTTCCCGAGGACGGTCAGCCAGGGGAAAAGCGCGTCTTCCTGGAAGACGACCCCGCGGTCGGGCCCGGGACCGGCGACCGGCCGACCTTCCAGCATCACCTTTCCCTCGGTGGCCGGCTCGAAGCCGGCGAGCAGCGAGAGAAGCGTGGATTTGCCGCACCCGCTGGGGCCGACGACCGCGGCGAACTCGCCAGGACGTGCGCAGAGCGTCAGGTCGCGCACAGCCCAGAGGCCCTCGCCCTCTCCGTGGCCCGGATAGTGCTTGCCCGCCTGGTGTACCACAATATGGCAGCTCTGTAGGAACGCGGAGTCCATCGGTGTTCCCTTCTAGCGCGGCTGCGGCGGCAACACCCGCCCGAAGAGGGCAACGAGAAGGAGGTCACTCAGCCGGCCCATGCCCGCAATCGCGAGCATCGAGGTCAGGATCACCTCCACCTGCCCATTCATGCGGGCATCCATCATCACGGCGCCGAGGCCATCGGGCACGCCCGTCAACTCGCCCAGGACCAGGTAGGCCCAGGAGACGCCCAGCCCCAGCCTCAGACCCTCCGCGATTGCTGGAAGCCCGGCAGGCAGCGTGACCGTCAGGAAGAGGTCGCGCCGCGATGCCCCGAGCATCCTCGCGGCTCGTAGCCAGAGGGGGCGGACGGTGCGCGCTCCCAGGGCAGCGTTCACATAGATCGGAAAGAAGGCAGCGAGCGCGATCAGGAAGACCGCGGTGCGCGTACCCACACCGAACCAGACCATCGCAATCGGTAGCCACCCGATGCCCGGCACGGCGCGCACCGCGTGGACCGAGGGATCCATCAGGCGCTGGGCGCGCGGGCTGCACCCGGTCAGCAACCCGCAGAGCACGCCGGCGAGCGCCGCCAGCGCGAAGCCGAGCGCGACGCGCTGGAGACTGGCTGCCGCGTGCCGCAGGAAGGTGCCGCTGTAGGCGTCCAGTTGCCACTTCCCAACCACGAAGTCGAGGGCGCTGAGCACAAGCCTGCCCGGCGAAGGGAGCACGTACGCGGGCACATGGCCCGAATAGGAGAGGAGCGCCCACGCCGAGAGGAACACCCCGGGCAGGATGAACGGCAGCCAGTCGAGGCGGTGCGATGCCACCGCCTGCGGTCTCTCGGCAATCACTGGCTGCGCCATTCCCCCCTCCGCGCTGCCACCGCCCTGGCGGCTTCCTCTTGGAAGCGCAGGTCGAAAAGCTGCTCATAGTCCGGCTCCTGGGTGATCATCCCCAGCGCCAGCATCTGCTTCCCGAGGTTGCGGGCGGCCTGGAGGTACTTCTCATCCATCTTCCAGGTGAGCGCGATATTCTCGGCGGCCTCCTTCAGGATCTCCAGTGGGGTGCCGAACTCAGACGCGGCGCTCAGCCACTCCTCGGGGTGCGCGCTGTAATACTCCGTGGCGAGCGCGTGCGCCGTCACCAAATCCTGGACCAGGCCGGGGTTCTCCTCGATCTCCCTTCGCGTGACGAGCATGCCGGCATTGAGGGTGCCGATGGAGTCGTCGAAGTAGGGATAGCTGAGGATCCGCCCGTAACCCTCCACCTTCGCCATCGTCGGGAACGGCTCGCCACTGAGGAAGGCTTCGATCCCCCCGGTCGAGAGCGCCTGGCCCATATCGAAGAAGTCGAT
>DUUU01000018.1 GCA_012841485.1 Armatimonadota bacterium | reverse complement strand
GCGCTCCTGATCGGCGTTCTGATGGCCGGGCCGGCGTGGCCGGTCGTCACCGGGCGCGTTCACGCGCACGACTACCTGCGGAGCACCCTCGACATCTATCCGATCTGCGAGTATGCGAACGAGTGTCTGCCGGAAGATGCGCGGTTGCTGCTGATTCACGAGGTGCGCGGGTTCTACCTGGAGCGTGATTACCTGTGGGGGAACGAAGGCCACCACGCCGCCATTCCTTGGTCCGGGTTCCGCGACGAAGTGGAGATGCGCCGCTACCTGCGCCAGGAGCTGGGCGTGACGCACGTGCTGGTCAACCACCGAATCCAGCCGCGAGAGGCTCGCCCCGAGGGGTGGGAGCGCACACTCTGGGAGGCGATCCGCGCGGGAACCCTGGAACCCGTGATGGAGGAGAGGGGTTACTGCGTCTACGCAGTCCAGCCACAGGAATGAGGGAGCAGGGAGGAAGGGCTCCCCGCTTCCCCGCGGGGCGATAGTGAACGCAATGGCGCGCAAAACGTCCAAGAAAACAGGGTCGGGTAAGGAGCGGGTCCCGCCGGGGCCTGCTGGAACGCCGGTCTCAGGCAGGGATCTCCTCCGGGAACGCCCGGCATGGCTTGTCGCGCTCCTGGCGGTCTATTTCGTGCTGGGAGGGCTCTACCTGGCGACGGTGCCGTTCGGGCACGCGCCGGATGAGAGCGCGCACCTGCTTTACGTGGAGCAGCTTGCCAGTGGCCAGCTGCCGGTCTTCCGCGCGGAGGATCGCGCCAACTTCGAGGCGCACCAGCCGCCGCTTGCTTACCTAGTGGCGCTGCCGGCCTATCTCCTCGCCGGGGGCGAGGGTGACGCGGCGCGCTACGCGGTGCGCCTGGTCAGCCTCGTGCTCGGCGCGGTGGTGATCTGGCTGGTGGCTGCGGCGGTCCGGCTGTGGCTTCCGGGGCAGCCCGGGGTGGCGCTCGCAGCAGGCGCCGTAGCGGCGTTCATGCCGATGCGCCTGGCGGTCTTCTCCTCTTTCAGCAACGACCCGCTGACGGAGACGCTCTTTTGCGCGGTGCTGTTCCTGCTGGGGTTGGGCCTGTGCAACGGCTTTGACCGGCGGCGCTGCCTGTGGGTGGGCGCGCTGATCGGGCTGGGCCTCCTGACGAAGACGACCTGCATCCTGCTGCTGCCGGTGGCGCTGGTGGCGCTCTTCCTGGAGTGGCGCCGGCACCGGAGCCGGGCGCGGGAGTATCTGGCGAACGCCGGCCTTCTGGCGGGGCTCGCGGTCGCCATCGGTCTCCCCTGGATGGCGCGCAACGTGGTGCTCTATGGCGATCCTTTCGCCTGGAAGGCCTTCGAGGCGTTCTTTGGCGACCGGGCCACCCCGGAGTACTGGATGACCCGGCAGGGGCTCTCGTTTCGCCAGTACATTTTCTTCTGGGTGCCGGCGTTCACCATCCGCAGCTTCTGGGGCGTGTTTGATCACATGAACCTGTGGATGGGCGGGCCGGTCCGGTTCGCGCCTCCGGAGATGAAGCCGCACCTCATCCCGCTAGGCACCCCGGACGCGCCCATCTACCTGGTGTTGACCCGCGTCGCCCAACTGCTGGGGGTCGGGGCAGTCGTGGCGGGCATCCGCTGGTGGCGGGGCAAACCGGAGGCGTGGCAGCGTGATATCGCCCTGGCCTGGGGATTGTGCGCGGCGCTCATAGTCGCCGCGTTCTTCCGGTTCAACACGCAGTACTACCAGGCGCAGGCCCGCTACCTCTACCCGGCGGTGCTTCCCATCGCCGCGACGATGGCGGCAGGGTGGCTGGTGGCGTGGCCAGAGCGCCTGCGGCGAGTCGGTGCCCTGCTCGGCGCGGCGCTGCTCGCCGGTCTGGCGATTTATGCGTGGCACGGCACGCTCCTGCGCGTATTTGGAGGGGTGGGATGGTAATGGCGCCCATGGTCCTGACGGTCCTCATGCCTGCCTATAACGAGATCGACACGATCCGGGAGGCGATCCGGCGGGTATGCGACACCGATCTGGGCGAGGGCGTCTCCAGGGAAGTCATCGTCATCGACGACGCGTCCACCGACGGCACGCGCGAGCTACTGCGCGAGATACCGGGCATCATCCTGGTGGAGCACGCGCGGAACCAGGGGAAGGGCGCGGCAATCCGAACCGGGCTAGAGCGCGCGACCGGCGATGTGGTGGTCATTCAAGATGCCGACCTGGAGTACGATCCGGCCGACCTGCGCGCGATGCTCACGCCGATCCGGTATGGGAAGGCGGCGGTGGTCTACGGCTCTCGCTTCTTGAAGCGGCGGCCCCGGATGCGCCTGGCAAACTACGTCGCGAACCGGATCCTGGCCTGGAGCGCGACACTGCTATTCGGCCAGCGGATCACAGACGAGGCGACCTGCTATAAGATGTTCCGGACCGACGTCCTCCGTGCCATGAACCTGCGCGCGGAGCGCTTCGAATTCTGCCCGGAGGTGACGGCCAAAGCGCGGCGCGCCGGCTACCGCATCGTGGAGGTGCCGATCTCTTACCAGGCAAGGACGCTTGCCGAGGGGAAGAAGATCACCTGGCGCGATGGCATCGAGGCGATCTGGACCTTGGTGAAGTACCGCTTTGTGAGATAGCGGCGGGTGGTGACACTGGGGAAGCAAGCGTGTTGTCGAATAAAGAGATGAAGAGAATCCGCGCCCTCCTGGCGATGGTTGCGGGGTTGCTCATGCTGGGAGGGGCAGGCTGCCACCGGCGTCCATCCGTTCCCGCACAGCGCCCGCCAGAACCCCCACGCCCGGAGCGCCCTTTCGAGCCGCGCCTGCGCGCGTCGGGAGTCTCCTGGACGCTCTCCGACCCGGAGGGCCTGCCGCTCTGGGAGGTGAAAGCGGAAAGCGGAGGCGGCACCGCCGCTGAAGGAATCGCCGAGTTGCACGAGGTGCAGTGCAAGGTGTACTCCGCGGGAAAGCTGGCCCTGGAGACCGAGGCGGCGCAGGTAAAGGCGGATTACTCCAGGAAGCACCTCTCGCTGTACGGCGGCGTGGACGCGCGCACCCCGGATGGGACGCGCTCGTTTCAATCCGAGCGAGTTTCGCTGGCGGTGGAGGAGGAGAAGCGCGCAGTGATCGACGCGACCGGCTCGGTCCGCCTGAAGGTGGATGGCGTGGAGATGGAAGGCGCACGCCTGATCACGAACCCGCGGCTCGATGAGGGGCGGTTGCTCTCGGAGTAGGTTTCTGGGCTCGCGGCCAGGCAGCGATGAAGGGCAATACCCGTCGCTGACATGCCGATTTCGCGCGCGTCCGATCTCCTTGCGGGCGGAAAGAGCGCCTGGGAACAGATAGGGGACACAGGAGTGGGAATCATGAAGGCACATAGAAAAGCGCTGGTGGCGCTGGTGGCCGTATTGGCCGGCGTGTGCGCTGTGCATGCGGCGCCGGCCAAGAAGCCGGCCAGCGTGAAGTGGCCCGGCGGCCAGGTTTCCGCGGACGGGCAGATCGGCTTCAAGACGCGCGGCGGTAAGGTCCTGCTCAACTTCGCCAAGAATGTCCGCGCGACGGCGCAGGGCCCGGGGCAATCGATCGAGCTGCACCATGCGGACCAGGCAACCGCCGAAGTGGACTCCAAGTGGCAGTTCGACACCATGAAGGCGACAGGGAACGTGCGCATCACCATCTCTCGCAAGAACGGCGATCAAGTGGAGAAGACCACGGCCCGGTGCAACCAGGTGACGATCCATAGCCGGTTTGCGCAGGAGCTCACCGGAGATCAGCGCGTCCTCATCGCGGAGCTATCCGGCAATGTGCATCTGACGATGCCGGCGCCCAAGGCGGCGGGCGCCCCTACCGAGCCG
>DUUU01000231.1 GCA_012841485.1 Armatimonadota bacterium | reverse complement strand
TGTATGCGGGCCGAGAGCGTTCTGCCCCGGCGCGCGCTCAATCCTCCCAGTAGGACCAATGGCGGAGAAGCGTCTGCTTCATCGACTTCACGTGCCCATCTACGAAGGCGACGTTGTACATCTCGTTATGCCGGTTGTAGGCCCGCGTCCCTCTTGTATCGCTGGGGGAGTTGAGCACGGGGGTGTTGGGGTCATACCCCACCGGCACATGCGGGTCGTAGGGCCCGGCATAGAGGTTCACATCATCGATGAAGAGGATCGTCTGCGCCGTATCCTCCACCATCGAGAGCGACAGGTTGCCTTCGAAGAAGTAGGTGCGCCCCTGGAACCGGCTCTGGTTATAACCGTAGGTCAGCCGGATGCCGTGATCAAATGTCTGGCCCTGCGTCCGCTCGCTGGGGCAACTGAACACGCCGGCGTTCTTGACGTAGGGGTAGATCAGCTCGGGGAGGTGCAGGTAGCCCCCGGAAGCCCCGGTTGTGAGCGTGTAGAGAGGCGGCAGCATCTCATCGTAGTCCTGGATGTATTGCATGCATGCCAGGCCGATCTGCTTGAGATTCGACTGGCAGTTTGCCTTTCGCGCATTCTCGCGCGCCCGCGCGAAAACGGGGAAAAGGATGGCGGCGAGTATAGCGATGATCGCTATGACGACGAGCAACTCAATCAACGTGAAACCGCGACGCTTCATGATCTGCCTTTCCTATCTGGGGCGTGTGCTGTTCTGAAGCAGCCCGAAGGCCCCCCATTCTAAGGGATTGTATCATGCTGCGCGACGGCCTGTCAACACGCCGGCCGGGCGTGCCTCGACTGCCTCGCTGGGCAGGCCCGCGTCGCCAGGCCTCCCGGATGCACAGCCGGTCGTTCAGAAGCTGGCGCCCCGCGAGCGCGCGGTGATGCAGGGCCCCCGGTGCTCCCAACCAAGGGCACTCACCGCGCGCTGGGGGCGTCTGGCATCAAGCCTCTTTTCGCCGCTCTGAGGGATTACATGGATTGGCGGGAGCGCTGCGCCTCTCGGTGGAGTCGGGTGGCCGTCTCGCACTGCATGCGCAGGCGGATGCGCAGTTGGAGGCCCTCAACATCTTCGGCATCCGCTACCGAGGCGATTCCCTCGCGGCAGCAGCGGATGGCGCCCACCAGGTCGCCGCTGCGCTCCAGGCGGGCCGCCTGGTCAAGGGCCTTCCGCGCCTTGATGAAGGCCGTGGAGTAGCTCGGTGCTGCGGGGCCGACTGTGGAACGGGTTCGTCCAGCCATGATCGGGCTCTTCTTCCTACAGCTCGCGCTTAGACCACGCGTGACGCGGGCCGTGCACCTCCCACGCGGGTGGAGTGTACTGGTACTTTCTTTCGACGCCCGCTGCCAGATTCCTGCACCCCGGTTAGGCCACCCCTCTCCGGCTCTCCCTTCAGGGGCGGGGATCCGTCGGGGAAACGTGCTGCCTCCTACGGCCTGATTGGCGAACGGGCGCGTGTCGGCGCCGCGTTGCCTGGCACTGGTACCGGGGATGCCTTTCAGAGGGTTGCTTCATACCAGAAGCAAAGGGCCGGCCAGCCTCGGTGTGCTGGCCGGCCCTTTGCGGGTCAGCGGCTGCGGCTTATGTGGTCACTGGCACTCCCTCCACGACCGGGGTGAAGAGGAGCTCGCCGCTGGACGCGGCATCGACGCGCACGGTCGCGCCCTCGCCAAACTCGCCTTGGAGCAGGCGCATCGCCAGCTCGTTCTCGATCCGGCGCTGGATGACGCGCTTGAGCGGCCGGGCACCATAGACCGGATCGAAGCCCTCGGCGGCGATCACGTCCTTGGCGGCATCCGTCACCTCCAGGTGGATCTTCCGTTCTGCCAAGCGCTCCTTCAGGCGCCGGAGCTGGATCTCGACGATCTGCTTGAGCTGCTCCGCATTGAGCGTGTGGAAGACGATGATCTCATCCACCCGGTTGAGGAACTCCGGCCGGAAGTGCGTGCGCATCGCCTCCAGGACGCGCTCCTTCATCGCCTGGTCGTTGAGGCCGCCCAGCTCCTGGATGTGGGCGCTGCCGATGTTGCTCGTCATGATGATCACGGTGTTCCTGAAGTCCACCGTGCGCCCCTGGCCATCGGTCAGCCGGCCGTCGTCCAGGAGCTGGAGCAGCGCGTTGAAGACATCCGGGTGTGCCTTCTCGATCTCGTCGAAGAGCACGACGGAGTAGGGTCGCCGGCGCACCGCCTCGGTGAGCTGCCCGCCCTCCTCGTAGCCGATGTATCCCGGAGGCGCGCCGATCAGCCGGGCGACCGCGTGCTTCTCCATGTACTCCGACATATCGAGGCGCACCATGGCGCGCTCGTCATCAAAGAGGAACTCTGCGAGCGCGCGCGCCAGCTCCGTCTTGCCTACGCCGGTGGGACCGAGAAAGATGAAACTCCCGACTGGGCGGTCTGGATCGCCCAGGCCGGCGCGCGCCCGGCGCACGGCGTCCGAAACCGCGGTGATCGCGTCATCCTGGCCCACCACGCGCTCGCGCAAACGGTTTTCCATGTGGACCAGCTTCTGGATCTCGCCCTCCATCATCCGAGAGACGGGGATGCCGGTCCACTTGCTCACCACCTCGGCGATATCCTCGGCGTCCACTTCCTCTTTGAGCATCTTCCGCTCGCTCTGGATCTCGGCGAGGCGGGCGTTCTCCTGCTCGAGCTGCTTTTGCAGGTTGAGGCGCGTGCCGTAGCGCAGCTCCGCGGCCCGTTGCAGGTCGCCGGCGCGCTCCGCATTCTGCTCCTCGATCTTCGCGCGCTCGATCTCCTCCTTCAGCTGGCGGATCTTCAGGATCTGCGCCTTCTCGTTCTGCCACTGCGCCTTCATTCCGGCGCTCTGCTCGCCAATCTCGGAGAGCTCGCGCTCGATCTTTTCCAGGCGCTCCAGGCTGGCTGGGTCACTCTCCTTGCGAAGCGCCTCGCGCTCGATCTCGAGCTGAATCCGCCGCCGCTCCAGGGCGTCAATCTCGTCCGGCATGGAGTCGATCTCCATGCGCAGGCGGCTTGCCGCCTCGTCGATCAGGTCGATTGCCTTGTCGGGCAGGAAGCGGTCCGAGATATAGCGGTGGCTGAGCGTGGCCGCGGCGACCACCGCGGGGTCGCTGATTCGCACGCCGTGGTGAACCTCGTAGCGCTCCTTCAGGCCGCGGAGGATGGCGATGGTGTCATCGACGCTGGGCTCGCCCACGAGCACCGGTTGGAAGCGCCGCTCCAGGGCGGCGTCCTTCTCGATGTGCTTGCGATACTCATCGAGCGTGGTCGCCCCGACCGCGCGCAGCTCGCCGCGTGCCAGCATCGGCTTGAGCATGTTTGCCGCGTCCACGGCGCCCTCCGCCGCGCCCGCGCCGATGATGGTGTGCAGCTCGTCGATGAAGAGGATGATCTGCCCCTCCGACTCGGTGATCTCCTTGAGGACGGCTTTCAGCCGGTCCTCGAACTCGCCGCGGTACTTGGTGCCGGCGATGAGCGAGCCGAGGTCGAGAGCCACCACGCGCTTCTCCCTCAGGCCCTCGGGCACGTCGCCGGCGACCACGCGTTGCGCGAGGCCCTCCACGATGGCCGTCTTGCCCACGCCCGGCTCGCCGATAAGCACCGGGTTGTTCTTGGTGCGCCGGGAGAGGACCTGAATCACGCGCCGGATCTCGTCATCGCGGCCGATCACCGGGTCCAGCTTTCCCTGGCGGGCGAGGGCAGTCAGGTCTCGCCCATACCGCTCGAGCGCCTGATACTTCTCCTCGGGGTTCGGATCGGTCACCCGATGCGCGCCACGCACCGCTTCCATCGCCTTGTAGAGGCCGTCCTTGCTCACCCCGGCCTGCTTCAGCAATCTGTTCGCCGGATCGCCAGAGTCGGCGATGGCGAGCAGCAAGTGCTCTGTCGAGACATATTCGTCCGTGAGGCGCTCGGCCTCTTCCCAGGCCTGTTCCAAGACGCGGCTGAGGCGGGGGGTGATTCCCTGGCCCGCCGCCACGCCATGCACCGCCGGGCGGCTCTTCAGGTCGGCCTGCACCGCCTGGATCAGCGGCACGCGGCTCGCGCCCAGCTTCTCCAGGATCGGCGGCACCACGCCCTCCTCCTGCTGCAGCAGCGCCAGCAGCAGGTGCTCGACATCAATCTGCTGCTGTCCGAACTGCTCGGCCAGCCGCTGCGCCTCCTGGATCGCCTCCTGCGACTTGATCGTGAACTTATCGAGTCTCATCCCTCGCCTCCCGGGGTTGGGGCCGCATCCCGGGCACGCTTGCCGTGCGGGGTTTCTCGCGCGTTGCCCCGCCTCCTCCTACCCGGAGCCGCCCCGTCTCTCCGTGATACCCCTTTCCACTCAATACCCTCGGATGGCTCCCAGACCGCCTCATGGCAGGCCATTGAGCACGATGCTATTATATCACTTGATAACGGTATTGTAAACTCCCGTGTGAAGCATGCCACCTCCACTGCGTTCCGCAGGGGAGGGGCCACGCGGTTCCCCCCAGGGCGAGACCCTCGCGCGCTCCAGGGTTCCGGTGGAATGCGGGTGTCGTGGGGGGAGTGCCCGCTGCCACTGACGCTTGACAATCTCCCTGCTGGGATGCTACCATGCAAGCATGGGCCTCCCTGGAGGCTGCCGGAAGGAGCAGAGACATGAATGGTAGGAGAGCGCGCGGGTTTACGCTCATTGAGTTGCTGGTAGTGATAGCGATCATAGCTATACTGGCGGCCATCCTCTTTCCCGTATTCGCCCGGGCGCGAGAGAACGCGCGGAAGTCGAACTGCCAGAGCAACCTGAAGCAGATCGGCACGGCGCTGATGATGTATGTCCAGGACTATGATGAGTATACCCCCGCGTCGTGGCTGGGCACCAACGACCAGAACGGCACGATCTGGCCGGACCTGCTTGTGCCCTACACGAAGAACATGGAGATGTTCAACTGCCCGTCGTCCACGATCAAGGTGGGCAAGGATTCGGTGGGAAAATTCCTGCGCACTCAGATCCCGTATGCGTGCAACACGGCCTATTGGGGGGGGCACGCCGGGAGCGCGAGCGGGCCTGTTGCCAGCCACCCGATGAACAAGTCGATGGCGGAGCTGAAAGTGCCCGCGGAGACGGTCTTTGCCACCGACTTTTCCGGCAGCTGGGAGGCCGGTGGGCAGTACGACATCAACCCGGGTTACGTGCAGCCCTCTGCGAGCACGACCTTCAAGGCGGTCTATCGGCACTCGGACGTCTGCAACGTGGTGTTCTGTGACGGGCACGTGAAGGCGATGACCCAGGGCGCTCTGCTCCAGACGCGCTCGGTCAGTGGTGTGGCCGTGAAGTATCTCTTCACCATCCAGGAAGACTAGCCGGCCGTCTTGGCGCGGTATCGGGCCGGCGCTCCCGCCATGCAGGAGCGCCGGCCTTTTCAGTCTCCGGGGCTTTGCCAGCCTATTGGAGGTCCCAGAGGTTTTTCGGTGTCTTCGTCGCCTCGTACTTCATCGACTTGACGTGGCCATCCACGAAGGCGATGTTGGCCATCTCCAGGTGGCGGTGCGAGAAGAGCCCGCGCCCGATGCACCCCGTTCCATTGATCCGCGCGTCCAGATTGGCCTGCGTCCGCTCCTTTAGCGCGTAGCCGCCTTCGAAAACGTCGCCCCCGATCCCGGTCTCAATATCGCCCCGCCGGTTGCTGGCATCCGCTATCAGGATCGTCTCGGCCGGCTCGGCGATCTGCGCCAGGGCGACCGGCGTTCCCGTGACGAAGAGAGCCTGGTTCCCGCCGTAGCCCGCGCCAATGGACCCGCCCGATGGACACTCGAAGACCTGGTCGTTCTTGATATAGGGTGTGAGCATCCCTGGATAGGTGTTGAGGCGGTAGCGGAACCACCGGACGGCCGATAGATTAGAGGAGAGGTAGCACTTCACCGCCATCTCGTCGTAGTCCTGAGCATACTGCATCCATGCCATGGAGAGCTGCTTCAGGTTGCTCTGGCACGTGGACTTGCGGGCATTCTCCCGTGCGCGGGCGAAGACCGGGAAGAGGATTGCCGCTAGAATGGCGATGATCGCTATGACCACGAGCAGCTCTATCAGCGTGAAACCCCTGCGAGACCGATGCATGACGATCGCTCCTTTCCCGCCGCCTCCTGCATTTGGAGATGCCTTGCGCTCTCGGGACGGTGTCTGCGCCAGGCAGCAGAGACGGCATGGATCTCATCATGCTCTTCATCTTCGCAGTGCATCGGGGGAATCCTGCGCCGCTTGCCTACCTAAGCACGGGGGTTTTGGACGAGTGCTCGCAAACCGGGCATGATTCCAAACGCCCTGCGGCATACCGCCCAAAGTGGCAAAGGCGCACGGAGAACCCGGCCTCTCCCTGCACCTTCGCTCCCGCGTGGAATCCGGTGGCCCACTCCTTGCACCGGCGCTCAGATCGTCTGCACCTCGCCCTCGGTGTCGTACTGCACTTGCTCCTTGCGGATCGCCTCCGGATTCTCCCGGAAGCGGTCTCGGCATTCCTCGGAGCAGAAGTAGTAGGTCATCCCGCGGTAGTCTTGCTTTACCTTTGCTTTCTCCGGGGTGAGATAAATGCCGCAAACCGGATCGTGTGCCATCTCTCCTCTTGCCCTTCCCTGGAGCGAAGGAGTGGCGCGCGGCATTGCTGTCGCGCCTGTGCCTGGCTGGCAGACCACCCCCCGATTGCCCATCGAGCGCCTTCCATCACCGGCCGCCCCATCACCCACTACCCACTTGCGCCCGCTGGCAAACGAGCGCGCCTCCCGCACTGCCCGATGAGCCTGCGTCCATAAGACCGGAGCGCCCGATCCGCTCGCTCCCGCTTCCACGCCGAGGGCGCGGCTCTCCCAGCCTCCAGGTACTTGCCACGCCGCAGGGCGCACCCATCCCCCGGGGGCCTCTCCGGGCTGGAAAACCCCGCGCTGGCGCCGGACCCGAACTCCGATACGGCACGCCGGTTGGCCATGGCACTCTCCCCGTGCCGCGTGCGTGAGGCCCAACGTTCCAAGGCGTATGCTCCCTGGGTAGGATGGGGCGAGAAGGGAGGTACACGACGATGCAGGTTCGAGAGGTGATGACGCCCGATCCGGTGGCATGCACGCCGGATGATCGCGTGGAGACGGCCGCCAAGATCATGATGGATCGTGACTGCGGCGCCGTACCGATTGTCGACACTCAGGACTGCCGCCACCTGGTCGGCATTGTGACAGACCGGGACATCGTGATGCGCCTGATCGCCCGACAGCGCAATCCGATCGGCGTCCCGCTCCGCGAGTGCATGACCACTCCGGTCTTCACCGTGCGCCCCGACGATTCGGTGGAAGAAGTCGTGAGGGTGATGGAGGAGAAGCAGGTCCGCCGCGTGCCTGTGGTCGATAACGGCAATGTCCTGGTAGGCATCGTGGCCATGGCCGATCTTGCCCGCCTAACGGGCGATGAGGAGATGCTCAGCGAGGTGATCGAGGAGGTCTCCGAGCCGGTGTCGGCCATGGCCGGTTGAGCTCGCTGCAAGGGCGAGGGTGAACGGTCTAGTCGGGGCACCAGCGGGTGCCCCTCTCGCTCTTGCCCGCTTCACGCCCTCCATCTGTGTGCGCCTGTGTTCATCTGCGGATTTCATTGCGCCCGCGCGACACCACAGCTCCTCCTGACCATCCCGCACCGCGCCGTTGCCGCCCTCCTTGACACCAACGCCTCGAAAGGGATACACTGACTCCACGAGGGATCCCGATGATGAGGGCCTGGTCGGAGGGCCTCGCCTCGGAGAGCAGACGCGGATGAAAGAGGGCATCCGGTGCTCTCCGCGGGCGTGAGTGACCCGCTTCTCGATAGGTTCTGATTGCGCTGTCCGTTTTCGCTGAGGGGAGAACTCATGAGGGACGATCGCTACGCGGCGGAGGGCCCGGAGGCAACGCCGGGATCGGCCGCACTCTTGGAAGAAGTCCTCCAGAACCTGCCCCCGACGGATCGTCGTCTCTACCGCTATCTAGACCTCCTGCGCCGCCAGCTCGCGATAGAGGAGCAACAGCACCGCCAGGCGCTCCAGGCCATCGCCGAGTATGAGGAGGCCTATCGCCAGCTCACCGCGCCCTCCAACCGGGTGGGCATCTACCTGGGGCCCGGAAAGGACGGTGCCGCGCATGTGGCGGTGGGCGACACCGAGTATTTCGCCAACGTGGATCCGACACTGGCGCTCGACCGCCTTCAGGTAGGCACCCGGGTGCGCCTGAATGAGGCGTTCGCCGTCGTGGGTGACCTGGGCTATCCCGAGGCCGGCCCCATTGTCAAGGTGAGCGATCTCCTGGACGAGGAGCGCTTGCGCGTGGCCCTGGATGCGCAGGGCAGCTCCACCCGAGTCGTTGTCCGCTCCGCGGATCTGCGCGAGGCGCCCCTGAAGCTCGGCGACGAGGTGCGCACCGACCCCGGGCTCCGGGTGGCCCTGGAGCACTTCCCACGCGCCGAAACGCGCGACTACTCGCTCGAGGAGATCCCGGAGCTGCCCTGGAGCAAGATCGGCGGCCAGGAAGAGGCGATTCGCGTCATTCGCGATACCATCGAGTTGCCGCTGCTCTACCCGGAGCTCTATGCGCGGTTTGGCAAGCGGCCGCTCAAAGGCATCCTGCTCTATGGCCCGCCCGGATGTGGAAAGACGCTTCTGGGCAAGGCGACGGCCTACAACCTCACAGAGGAGTACCGTCAGCGCCTGGGCCGCGACGTGAAAGAGTGCTTCCTTCTGATCAACGGCCCGCAGATCCTCAACATGTGGCTCGGGGAGTCCGAGCGCATGGTCCGAGAGATCTTCGCCCAGGCGCGCGAGCGCGCTCGCGAGGGCCAGCTCGTCTTCATCTTCATCGACGAGGCGGAATCGCTTTTGCGCACGCGCTCGTCCGGGCGGTGGCTGAACATCGCCAACACCCTGGTGCCCCAGTTCGCCGCCGAGATGGATGGCCTGGTCGCCCTCGATAACGTCGTTGTCATGCTCACCTCTAACCGGCCCGACTACCTCGACCCCGCCATCCTGCGCCCGGAGCGAATCGACCGCAAGGTGAAGGTAGGCCGGCCAGACCATCGCGCCACGCAGGAGATCTTCGGGATTTACCTCCATTCCAGCGTGCCCCTGGATCCCGGCACGGTGCGCGAGCACGGCGACGACCCGGAGGCCGCCCGGCAGATGATGATCCGGGAGGCGACCCGCTATCTCTTTCGGGAGACGCCGCAGGCGGAGTTCCTGGAGGTACACCTGCGCAACGGCGGCGTGCAAACCCTCTATTGGAAGGACTTGGTGAGCGGGGCGCTGATCATGTCGGTCGTGGAGCGCGCCAAGGAGTTTGCCATTCGCCGCGCCATCGAGCTGAAGAGCCCCCAGGAGGGCATCGGATTGCCTGATCTGGAGCGTGCTATTTGCCTGGAGTATCGGGAGAGCGAAATCTTCCCGAAAAGCGATGCCCAGGAGGACTGGCTGAAGCTCCTCGACCACGACCCCGAAAACGTCGCCGGCATCCGGCCGATCCGGCCCGATCACGAACGCGGTGCCGGCCGCCAGAGCGTGATCTAAGCCGGCGGGAACTCCGCGTAGCCAGCCCCGATATCGGGCACTGGAGCAGAGAATGCGCCTCATCGGCACCGAAGTGGAGTACGGGATGCTGGTCGAGGGGAAGGGCCCTTCGGACCAGATGGACCAGGCCGCTGCCCTGGTGCGCGCGTGCGCCCTCCCGCACGTGACCGGCTGGGACTATCGCGTCGAGGACCCGCGCAGCGACCTCCGGGGCTACCGCGTGAAGCAGCTGGCCGTGGATCCCGAGGACGCGCGCTACGACCGCGCCTGCCCGGAGCGCCCCGCTGGGGACCTGCGCAGCGACCGCGTCCTGATCAATGGTGCCCGGCTTTACAATGACCACGGCCATCCGGAATACGCCACCCCGGAGTGTCTGTCGCTTCGGGAGCTGGTGGCGCACGAGCGCGCGGGCGAGCGGATCGTCCTGGAGTGCGCGCGCGCCCATGCCGAGCGCCTGGGCGTGCCGGTGCGGATCTACAAGAACAACACCGATTTCCACGGCATGAGCTACGGGTCGCACGAGAGCTATCTCTTCGCGCGCGAGGTGCCGTTCGAGCGGCTCCAGACCGGGCTGATCCCCTTCCTGGTGACGCGCCAGATCTACGCAGGCGCCGGCAAGGTGGGCATCGAGCCGCCCGAGACCGGCGGGGCACTCTTCCAGCTCTCCCAGCGCGCCGATTTCTGCGCCGAAGAGGCGAGCGTCGACACGCTCTACCGCCGGCCGATCCTGAACACGCGCGACGAGCCCCATGCCGACCCGCGCCGGCACCGCCGCCTCCACATCATCTGCGGCGATGCCAACCTCTCGCCCTTCGCGCTCTGGCTGAAGGTGGGCGCGACGGCCTTGGTCCTCTCTCTCCTCGAAGAGGGGTGGCAGCCGCCCTTCGCGCTTCGCAAGCCGGTGGATGCGATCAAGCACGTCTCGCGCGACCAGGAGCACCGGTGGCTGGTGGAGACGGACGACGGCCGGACGATCTCCGCCGTGGATGTGCAGAGGATCTACTTGGCCGCCGCGCGCGAGCGCGGGGTGGATGCTTTCCCGGAGTATCGAGAGGTCGCCGCCGATTGGGAAGAGACGCTCGATGCCCTGGAGCGCGATCCCTTCTCCCTGGCGGACCGCCTCGATTGGGCGGCCAAACGCCAGCTTCTGGAGGTGTATCGCGAGGCCGAGGGCCTGTCGTGGGACGACGCCGCGCTCCGCAGCCTGGACCTGGAGTATCACAACATCGACCCGGAAGAGGGCCTCTTCTACGCCCTGGAGGCGGAGGGCGCCATCCGGCCGGTTGTCACGGAGGAGGAGACGCGCCGGGCAATGCATACGCCCCCGGCGGGCACCCGGGCGGCGGCGCGCGGCGCGTGCGTCGCCCGGTTCGGACCCGCGATTCACGCGATCTCTTGGGACCATATCCTCCTGGACGGTGCTTTTCTGGATCTGGGCAGCCTGGTGACCCGGCCCGGGGAGGGGGATGGAGTTCCGGAGCGCGTTGCCGAGGCGGTGGCTGCTATCGAGCGCGCGGCGAGCCCGGCCGATCTGGTCGGCCTTGAGATGGTCACTTCGCGAGCTTATTGAAAGGAGACTCGTCATGCAAAGAGCCATGGTAGAACGGCGCCAGCTTCCCGTGACGCCGGTGGAGCCGTTGCGACAGGGCGGTGACGACGACGGCCCGCGCCGCCCGAACGTGCCGCGTCCGGACACCCGCCGCCTCCTGGAGCGGATGCGCCAGGTCGACCCGGATCAGGCGAAGCGCTACCGCCAGCGGAGCGGAGAGTAGCGATGGCCACGCCGGAGCGTTGCCCCTCGGGCGATTTCCTGGACCTCCTGCGCCGGCGGGAACATCCCTTCGCGGTGGGCGTGCCCGTTCGGCCGGGAGAGACCAGCCAGCCCCTCGTCGAGGCCCACGGCACCACGGTCCTCGCCGTCAAGTATGCCGGCGGGGTGCTCAATGTGGGCGACCGGCGAGCGACCTCGGCGAACGCCGTCATGTATGACCGCGCGGAGAAGATCCTGGACGTGGACGACGCCACGCTTCTGGCGATCTCGGGCTCCTACGCCCGGGCGCTGGAGGTGGTGCGCTACCTGCGCCATGCGTTTCACTACTACCGGCGCACCCAGCTTCAGGAGATGAGCCTGGAGGGGAAGCTGTCGGAGGTGTCGCGCGTCCTTGCCCAGAATGTGGCGAGCGCGATGAGCGGCCTGGGCGCGTTTCTCCCGGTGATCAGCGTGTATGACGCCACTCGGGGCGAGGGGCGGATCTTCTTCTATGACGGCCTGGGCGCCCACTTCGAGAGCGAGGAGTGGGGCGCCGCTGGATCGGGCGCCGAGCGCATCCGCGGCGCCTTCGATTACATCCTGAAGACGAAGGGCCGGTTTCGCGAGATGAGCCTGGATGAGGCGCTTTCCGAGGCGCTCGTTCTCCTGGATATTGCCGCGGAGATGGATGCCATGACCGGCGGCTACGACAAGGTGCTTCCCTCGGCGAAGGCGGTCTCAGCGGCCGGTGTCGAGCTTCTGCCGGAAGAGCGCCTGCGCGAGGCGGTGCGCCGGATACGGAGGGTGTCGTGATTCTCTCACCCTACGACTGGAACGAGGCGATTCGCCACCGGGCCGAGTATATCGAGGAGCGCCTGGCCGAAGGAAGCCCCGTCGTTGCCCTCTCTTGCCGTGAGGGCGTTCTCATGGCGACCGTTCGCGGCACCCAGCGCAAGCTGTTCGAGGTATACGACCGGCTTGCGTTCGCCGCGCTGGGCCAGCAGGCCGATATCGAGGCCCTGCGCCTGAGCGCCATCGACTTCGCGCATGCGGAGGGGTTCGCGCGCAGCCCCGATGACGTCACCATCGGGCGCGTCGTGGCCGCGCTCAGCCCGGCGGTGAAGAAAGCGTTTGGCGACTCGCTCGCGGCGCCGCTCGTCGTGCGCGCCCTCTTCGCCGAAGTGGGCGCCACGCCCGAAACCGATCACTTCTATGCCCTGGGCTACGATGGCGAGTTCCGGGCGTTCCGGCGCCTGGCGGTCATCGCCGGCAGCCCGGCCGCCGAGGAACGGATGCGCGCCTGTCTGGCCGAGGCGCTCGGTCCGGGCGAGATCCCCTCCCTGCAAGAGGGGCGACGCCATGCCCTGCGCGTCTGGGCGGCCGGCTGGGCAGCGCGCCGCTCTCGCGGGCAGAAGGGCGAGCCCGCGGATGCGCCGGACCTGGACGCAGTCCTCTCTGAGGCGTTGCGCGAGGGGGAGGGAGAGGCGGCGCTTCTGGATCGATCCACCCTTCGCCAGTGCCGGTTTCGGGTGCTTCGGGAGGAGGGAAGCGAGGGCGAGTGGAAGTAGCGCTGCACGCCAGCGAGACGTGAGGGAGGCGAGGTATGGATCGTCGCGTCTTCGGGATCGAGACGGAGTTCGGCTGCCTGGTGCGCGACCCAGCCGCCGGCACGGCGGAGGAAGTGGTCGAGCGGGTCAAAGACTACGCGTTCTACCGCAAGCGCATCGGGGCGATTGACCTGCACGCGCGCAACTACGCCTTCGAGCCGGCGCGCTCCGGGGGCTTTCTGGTCAACGGCGGCCGGCTCTATGTGGATGCCGTGGGCAGCCACGAGGAGTATGCCACCCCGGAGTGCCGGAGCATTTTCGAGGCCGTCTGTTGGGACAAAGCCGGGCAGCGCCTCCTCCAGAACCTAGTGGACGACCTGGGCCTGCGCGAGGCCGTCTCGTTCCACAACAACAGCGTGGATCACTTCGGGGGGCACACCTTCGGCTGCCACGAGAACTACCTGGTCTCGACCGACGAGCTCTATCAGGGCGAGTCGCTGGCGCGCCTGATCCCTTTCCTGGTCACCCGTCAGATCTTCGCCGGCGCCGGCCGGGTGGGCGGTCACCGCCTGAACCGCCACGACTCTCGCCACAACGTGATGCGCCTGGGCGACCACGACGTCGACACGATGTGGGTCGACGACTTTTACGGCGTGGAGATCGACGACTCGGTCGACTACCAGCTCTCGCAGCGCGCCGATCACATCGTCAACCTCGTCTCATCGCGCGTGCGCTTCAACCGTGCCCTCATCAACCCAAGGCGCGACTCCTACTTCGATTTCACCGGGCTCAGCCGGCTCCACCTCCTCTTCGGGGAGGCCAACATGTCTGAGTATGCCGCGGCCCTGAAGCTCGGCACCACCTGCCTCGCCCTCTCCCTCATCGAGATGCGCTGCATTCCCGAGGGTGTCCTTCTCGCCGACCCGCTCGCCGCCCTGCGCGAGGTCTCCCGCGACCCTGATTGGCGCTGGCTTGTGACCCGGGAGGATGGGGCCACCCTCTCCGCGATCGATCTGCAGCGCCACTACCTTGCCGCCGCGCAGCATTTCCTCCGGGGCCGTGATGAGGAGACCGACTGGGTGATCCGGGAATGGGAGAGTGTGCTGGACCTCCTGGAGAAGGAGCCGCTCGCTCTTGCAGATCGCCTCGATTGGGTGGCCAAGTGGCGCCTGCTGCAGACTTACATAGCCGCGGAGGCCGTCGGTTGGGACGCGGACGTGCTCCACAGCCTCGATCTGGAGTACCACGATATCGATCCGGAACACGGTCTCTATCACGCTTTGGTGGAGGAGGGGGCGATGCGCCGGCTCCTCACGGATGAGGAGATTGGCCACGCGATGGAGGCGCCACCGGCCAACACGCGGGCTCTGGGGCGGGGCCGGGTTGTGCGCGAGCTGGTTTCGCGGCGCATGCGCCACTACGCCATCGATTGGGATGCCATCTACGTCGGAGCGGAGCAGCCGCTGGAGCTCACCGATCCCTTCCACACCTACGCAGAGGAGGCCGAGCAGTTTCTCGCCGGCATTTCGAAAATCGGTCGATAGGCCCTGTCCGGCGATCTCCTCGCCGTGCGGGCATCGATACCACGGATGGTGGGGCCGGGCACCTGGGCCACGCGATCATTCGCCAGGAGCGTGCTTCTCTCGGAAGAATCGGAGCGCGCGGTCCGCGATGGCCGGGGCATTGAGCCCGTAGCGGGCGCGCAAGGCATCCGAGTCGCCGTGGGTGGGAAAGTGGTCTGGCAGAGCGAGCGAGAGCACGTGATCGGTGCGCAGTCCGGCCGCGTTCAGCGTCTCCAGGACGGCACTGCCGAAGCCGCCGGCGGCCACATGCTCTTCAACGGTGACGAGAGCCTGGCAGCGGTCGGCAAGCTTTGCCAGCAGAGCCGCATCGAGCGGCTTGATGAAGCGGGCATTGATGACCGCGGCGGAGAGGCCCTTCTCCTGGAGGAGCTCGGCGGCTTGCAAGCAGCGCGCCACCGTATCCCCCAGAGCGATGAGGGCCAGATCGCTCCCCTCGCGGAGCACCTCCGCTTTTCCATGCTCGATGGGGGGCACAGGGGCATCGAGCGGGCCGACGTCACCATCGCGTGGATAGCGGATAGCGCAGGGACCTTCGATTTGCAGGGCATACGCCAGCATCGCCTGCAGTTCGGCGCCGGTGCGGGGGGCCATCACCGTCAGGTTCGGCACGTGGCGCAAGAAGGCGATATCGAAGATGCCATGATGGGTGGGCCCATCCTGGCCAACGAGGCCGGCGCGGTCAATGGCCAGGAGAACCGGCAGCTTCTGCAGGCAGACGTCGTGGATCACCTGGTCGTAGGCGCGCTGAAGGAAGGACGAGTAGAGAGCGACCACCGGGCGGATGCCACCAGCCGCCATCCCCGCGGCAAAGGTGACGCCGTGCTCCTCGGCAATGCCTACGTCGAAGCAGCGCTCGGGGAACTGCTTCGCGAAGGCGGTCAGGCCGGTGCCATCCGGCATGGCGGCGGTAATGGCGACGATCTCTGGCCGCTGTTCCGCCAGGCGGCAGAGCGAGGCACCGAAGACCTGCGAGAAGGAGAGGGAACTGCGCTTCGGCTCGCCATTCACCGGAGCGCACCCGCTGACGCCGTGGTACCGCCGGGCATCCGACTCGGCATAGTCGCAGCCGCGCCCCTTCTTCGTGATGACGTGCATCAGGACCGGCCCCTTCAGATTGCGCGTGTGCGCGAAGATATCCGCCAGGAGGCCGACGTTGTGCCCATCAATCGGGCCGATATAATCGAAGCCGAGGGCCTCGAAGAGGGCGCCATGCTCCGGTGAAATCCAGTGGGTGACGCCGCGCTTCAGGGCGCGCCCGGCCTTGACGAGGAACTGGCCGGTGAGCGGCACCTGCTCCAGGAGGCGTTCGGTGTTATCTTCGATGCTCTGGTAGAGATGAAGGCTCCGGAGGGCGCTGGTATGGCGGGCCAGGGCGCCGACGTTTCGCGAGATCGACATCTCATTGTCGTTGAGCACGACGAGCAGGTCGGTGTTGGCGACGCCCGCGTTGTTGATCGCCTCCCAGGCCATGCCGCCGGTCAGCGCGCCATCGCCGATGACGGCCACGACGCGGTGCTCCTCGCCTTTGAGATCCCGGGCCTTGGCGAATCCGAGTGCCGCGGAGAGGGATGTGCTGGCATGCCCGGCGCCAAAGGCGTCGCATGGGCTCTCCGCGCGCAGGGGGAAGCCACTGATCCCATCCAATTGGCGCAGCGTCGGGAAGCGGTCGCGCCTCCCGGTGAGGATCTTGAAGGCATAGCACTGGTGGCCCACATCCCAAACGATGCGATCCTTCTCTGGATCGAAGCTGGTGAGCATCGCCAGAGTCAGTTCAACTACGCCGAGGCTCGACGCCAGGTGGCCCCCCGTGGTGGTGACCGTGCGCACGATCAGCTCGCGGATCTCCTGGGCCAGCTCTTCCAGCTCTCGGGGGGAGAGGGCTCTCAATTGTGCCGGGTGTCGTATCTCATTCAGTCGCATGAGCCTGTCAATTCAAAGCGGGTATTCCGGCGGCGGGGCTCGTAGCCGGCAGCCCGAATGAGGCGCTCCAACTCCTCCAAGGGGATCAGGAAGCGCGCTCCTGGGGCGCTGATTACATTCTCTTCAAGCACGGTGCTTCCGAAATCATCTACTCCGAAGTGGAGCGCGGCCTGCCCGATCTTCGGGCCCTGGGTGAGCCAGGATGCCTGGATATGCGGCATATTGTCCAGGAGCAATCGGGCGGTGGCCACCATGCGCAGATACTCATATCCAGATGCGCGCCGCCCGCCGAGCGCCGTCCCTTCCGGCTGGAAGCTCCAGGCGATGAACGCGGTGAACCCGCCCGTCTCGTCCTGAAGCTCGCGGATCTTGAGCAGGTGCTCGATACGTTCCTCGGCGCTCTCGCCAAAGCCATAGACCATCGTCGCCGTGGTCGGTATCCCCAGGCGATGCGCCTCCCGCATCACGCCCAGCCACTCCTCGGAACGCGCCTTGCGCGGGGAGACGCGCTCGCGCACCGAATCCACCAGCACCTCTGCGCCGCCACCAGGGAGCGAATCTAGGCCGGCGGCTTTCAACCGCGTTAGCACCTCGCTGATGCTCAGCTGTGACATCCGTGCCAGGTGGAGCACCTCTGGGGGTGAGAGCGCATGCAGGTGGACCGGATAGCGTTCCTTCAGCCCGCGCAACAGCTCCTCATACCATTCGATCTTCAACGCCGGGTTCAGTCCCCCCTGCAGGAGGACTTCGGTACCTCCGAGCGCCAGCAACTCCTCGACCTTCTGGTGAATCGTCTCGGCCGGCAGAACGTAGCTCTCGGCATCACCCGCGCGCCGGTGGAAGGTGCAGAAGCCACACTGCACCCAGCAGACGTTCGTGTAGTTGATGTTCCGGCCGATGACATAGGTCACCGTTCGGCCCGGGTTCAAACGCTCGCGCACCCGCGTGGCCAATGCCCCGATCTCCGGCAGATTCGGGTGGCGCAAGAGGGCCACGCCCTCCTCGGCGCTCAATCGCTCGCCGCTTCGCACGCGCGCGGCGATGGCCGAAAGGTCGGAGTGGCCGCCGCGAGAAGGGCTCTGCGCCCGGTGGCTCTCGGTTGCGTTTGCGGCTCCCTCCTGGGGCAGGCTCTTCTTCTCGGGAGCGGTGAACGGATACTCGCGCGGCTTCTCGGCGGAATCGCGGCTCTCGTAGCTTCCGCCGATGCGTTCCACCGGCTCGCGCCCTGCCTCGCGGACCAGGGCGACCAGCTCTTCGTGCGTGAGCTCGCGGCGCGTGCCGGAACAGGAATCGCGCGTGATCTCGTAGCGGAGGACCGTGCCTTCGATATCGTCGGCGCCATACCAGAGGGCGGCCTGGGCTACTGGCACGCCCGCCATCACCCAAAAAGCTTTGATGTGTGGGATGTTATCCAGCATCAGCCGGCTGACAGCGATGGTGCGCAGGTCGTCGCACGCGGTCGGCCCAGGCACCTGCGCCAGTTGCGAGCCTTCCGGGTGGAAGGCGAGGGGAACGAAGGAGAGGAAGCCTCCGGTCTCGTCCTGAAGCGCGCGCAGCCGGACGAGGTGCATCACCCGCTCCTCGAGGCTCTCGCGATGCCCGTAGAGCAGGCTGGCGTTGGTGTGTAGGCCGGCCTTGTGTACCGCTCGCGATGTCTCCAGCCACTCTTCCGGGCGAAGCTTGCGCGCGAACAGCTCCGCATGGAGCCGGTCGCTGAGCACTTCGGCGCCGCCGCCGGGCATCGAGCCGAGGCCGGCGGCCGTCAACTCCGCGAGCACCTCCTCCAGGGGCTTCCCGGCGGCCTTCCGGATCTGCTGAAGCTCGACCATGGTGAACGCCTTCACATGTACCCCGGGGCGCTCCTCGACGATGGCGCGCAGCAGATCCAGATAGTAGCTGTACGGCAGCTTCGGGTTCACGCCGCCCACGACGTGTATCTCGGCGATGGGGAGGTGAAGCGCCTGCCGGACGCGCTGCCGGACCTCCTCGATGCCCAGAACGTAGGGCGCGGGTCCGTTCTCGTGGGCGTGGAAGGAGCAGAAGCGGCACTTGCGATCGCAGACGTTGGTGTAGTTGATGTGCTGATTGCGCACGAAGTAGGCGCGGCTGCCATGCAGCCGCTCGCGGACGATGTTCGCCAGCCAGCCGACAAGGTTCAGCGCGCCACTACGGAAAAGGCGCAAACCGTCGTCGGCGGAAAGGCGCTCTCCCGCAAGCACTTTCTCGGCGATATCCGCCAGGCCGCACTTCTGAAAAGCTTGTCTTAGCATGGGTTCCATTCGATGGGACGCGGCTCGGGGAGGCAACAACGACCCGCGGCGGCCGGCGGAGCGCATCTTCCGGACGTTCCGTCCCTCTCGCCAACCGATGACCTCCATGCACCTCTGGCGGCCTGCCGTTCTCCCGGAGCGTGGGATCTTCATCCATTATACCACGCGGGGCGCCTGCACGGCAAACGCGAGTCGAGTGAGGGCCGGCTGGGATTCCGAAGTAAGGGATCCGAAGCATCGAAGGCAGCGC
>DUUU01000230.1 GCA_012841485.1 Armatimonadota bacterium | reverse complement strand
GCGTCGCATCCGCTGCAGGAAGGGGAGGGCCCACTGGGGAACGGGTGGGCAAGGGAGAGCGGCGCCACGGCGTCTGGGACCGCCGTGGTGGCCGGATTGCTTACGCGCGACACGATTGGGGCGCGCGTCCTGGCTGCCATGACGGGCAGGCGAGGGAGTAGAGCGATGAACACAAGGATAGAGCAGGCCCGGGAAGTGGCCCTGGGCATCCTCAAGCCAAGCCAGCGAGACCTGGAGTATGGATTGGGCCTGCATCGGGATGCCGTGGTGATTGATGGTTACGGCTTCTCGCCGCGCGCCGCCATCGATGGCGAGGCGCTCAAGGCGCTGGTCGAGGAGGGCGCCTCCGAGGCGGAGATCACGGATCGCATCGAAGAGATGACCATGACGCGCCCGGCCACCGATCCCGTGCAGCGCGAGGAATACCTGGCGGCGTGGAATGCGGCGGGCGTCACCTGCATCGTTCAGAACGCGGGCGAGGAGGGGCAGTCGCCCCAGCGGTTGCTCAAGCGGTTGGCGCGCT
Source organism: Armatimonadota bacterium (assembly GCA_012841485.1). The sequence goes on along the minus strand of DUUU01000230.1, from coordinate 1,040 downwards.
TCACCTACACCACCGATTGCCTGCGTGGCACCGTGTTGCGAGCGGCTTTCCCCGACGATATCCTCCGCACGAAGGAGACTGGGGCGCACTGCCTCTATTTCACCGGCAACGGCGTGCCCCTGGCGCAGGAGTGGGTCTCTCCGGAGGAGGAACTGGGCTACGTGCGCCTCTTCTTCCAACTGGGCATCCGGATGATGCACCTCACCTACAACCGGCGCAACATGATCGGCGATGGCTGCGCCGAGCGAGCCAACGGCGGGCTCAGCGACTTCGGGCACGCCGTCGTCGCCGAGATGAACCGCGTGGGCGTGATCGTGGATGTGGCCCACTCCGGCTGGCAGACCAGCCTGGAGGCGGCCAAGGCATCTCGCGTGCCGATGGTGGCCAGCCACTCCGGGTGTTGCGCGGTGAACACACACATTCGCTGCAAGCCGGATCAGGTGATCCGCGCCATCGTCGATACCGGGGGCTACATCGGCATCTGCTGGGTGCCGGCCTTCCTCGGGGGCAGTGGCGACATTTCGGCGCTCCTCGATCACGTGGAGCATGTGGCCCGCACCTTCGGGGCAGATCACGTCGCGCTCGGCTCGGATGTCGCGTACACCGCCACGGCGTATGCCGAGGAGTGGAAGAAGGTGCCCGCGCGCCGCCGTTCCCGACCGCGCTGGGAGGGCTTCTGGCCCAAGGATGATCCTCTCTTCAGCCCCGCATGGCACCAGCCGCATCAGGTGCAGAGCCTGGCGTGGACGAACTGGCCCTTGGTCACCGTTGGCCTGGTGCAGCGTGGCTTCAGCGACGAGGAGATTCGAAAGATTCTGGGCGGCAACGTCCTCCGCGTGGCGCGCGCCGTGTTGGAGGCCGCGGGGGTTGCCATGCCTTAGGCGAAGAGCACGGTGGATCGGGCACATCCTCTCGCCCGTTCCACCGCGCCCACCCACGGAGCGCAAGCGTTGAGCTCAGGCCGCCGGGCGGCGGACCACCACCGAGAGGCCGGGCCCCTGATCCGTGGCCGGACGGCCGGGCGGATGGATGGCGGCCGC
>DUUU01000229.1 GCA_012841485.1 Armatimonadota bacterium | reverse complement strand
GCAGCGGCCCGTTCCTGCAGCGCGCTCGCGCTGTTCATACTCTCCCCGCCGGAGGCTGACCCGGGACGCGCCGGTTCTCAGGCCGCGAGGCTAGACGTAGTTGTAGCCATACCAGAGGAGCGGCATGGGAAAGAGGCGCTTCAGGATCACCCCCAGGCCTGGCGGCACTTCAGGGATGCTCCTCGCCTCCTCGGTGGAGCCGCCGAAGACGAGGGCGGTGAGCTGGCCGCGGTTGGCGAGCGCGTACCGCTCGCCCCCGTACTCGAAGCTGATGCCGTTCGTCTCGCGGGGATCGAGGAAGAGCGCCTCCGCGGCAGCGCCCAGACGCTCGCGCACGTAGGGATGGATGCAGGCAAAGAAGCCATCCACATCGAGGATGCCCAGCGTGCCCGTGAAGGCGAGCTCCTTCTCCTCGGCGCCGGCGTTTCGCAGCAACCGGGGGAGATCCTCCGTTCCAGGCATCGCCACGACCTCAACGCCGGGCGCCTCGTAGTAGCGGGCCGCCGCGCCGAGGGCCGCGAAGAGCGCCGTCTCCGAGCCCGCGTACTCCCTGACGCGCGCAGCCGCGGCTGCCTGCGGGCGCTGCACCGCGGCATAGGCCACCAGACGGCCTCCTTCCCAGACCCCGAGACAATCCCCGCGCTGGTTCATGATCATCCCGGCGGCTAATAGCTTCTCCCAATCATCCGCAGGGCGCACGAAGCGCACGGGGAGGCGCTGGTGCAAAGCGATGAGCCCCGGAATCTGCGCTGCGCCACAGGGCTCCACGCGCAAGCCCTCGGCCGGTGCCGGCAGCGCCTCTACAGGGACGCTGAAGGAGTGGAAGCTGCCCACGTTGACGTAGCCAAGGCGATGATACATCCCGCGGCCACCGGAGATGAGCATCAGCGACGCCCCCTCGCCCAGGGCCAGCGTGCGCGCATCCTGCATGAGGAGGCTGGCGTATCCCTTGCCACGGTACGCGGCATCGGTGCAGACTGCGCCCACGGAGGCAACTCGGAGGCTGCACCCGAGGAGGGAAGCATCGCGGATCGAGACGCCCACGTGCGAGACAATGCGACCGTCCTCCTCGATCACGCGGCAAAAGTTGAGGTTCTCCTCGCCGAACACCAGGGGATACTCCGCCTGCATGCTGCCACCCTGCGCCCGGAAGACAGCATCCGCCAGGCAAGCCAGCTGTGGCAACTCACTCGGGGTACATGCTCGGGGACCGGTCATCGTCGCTCGTTCTCCTTCTCTGGCTACCGCCACCCGCGTGGCGTGCTCGCAATGACCGATTCGCGGCCCTCTCAGGCCGTTCCTCCTGCGCCGCCGCCGCCGGCCTCAGCCGGTGCGGACCCACTGCCTGGCCGGCCGGGTCATGGGTCACTACGCGCCCGCGCGGTAGATCGCCAGACGTAGGTCCTGCACGAGCATTTCGCGCGCCTGCACGCGCGATCCCGAGTCGCGCTGGCGGATGATGTAGGAGGGGTGGAGCGTCGCGATGGCCTCCGTGCCCGCCGGTCCGGGGAAGAGCTGGCCACGCTCCTGGGTGAGGCGAAACTCCTTGCCGATGAGCGCCTTGGCGGCGACCGCGCCGAGACAAACAACAACGCGTGGGGCGACGAGACGCAGCTCCGTCTCCATCCAGACGGCGCAGGCGCGGATCTCCCCGACACGCGGCGGCCGGTTAGCCACCCGTCCGGCCTCGATCTTCGTCGGCCGGCAGCGCACGGTGTTCGTCACCCACACCGCGTCGCGCGGGATCCCCGCCTCCGCGAGCGCGCTATCCAAGAGCTGCCCGGCACGCCCCACGAAGGGCCGGCCGCGCGCGTCCTCTTCCTCACCGGGGCCTTCGCCGACAAGCATCAGGCGGGCCCCCGGATTGCCCTCGCCAAAGACCACCTGGGTGCGCGTCTCCTTCAGCGGACACCGCACGCAGCCGGCGGCAATCTCTCTCGCGCGCTCCAGGTCGGTCAGGCTCTCGATGAGGCCCGTATCGAGGGAAGGATGGTGTGCCTCGGTCAACGCTTCACCTCCGAGGGGTATCCCTGGTAGACTTACCCGGAGGCGGACGCAGGCAAACCGGATTCGCCGGAGCGGCTTCCCGCCTGCTCTTGAAGCCGGAGGAGGCGGGCGAAGAGGCTATCCGGATTCCGCAAGAGCTGGTCGGGCGCGCCTTCCTCGACGATGACGCCGTTCTCAAGGACGAAGATGCGGTCGGCGCGGGCCACCGAGGAAGCGCGCTGGGCGATGATGAAGGTGGTGCGCCCCGCCATGTAGGAGGCCAGGCGCGTCTGAATGCGGTGCTCGGTGCGCGTGTCGAGGCTCGAGGTGCAATCATCCAGGATGAGGATGCGCGGGTCGGTGAGCAGGGCGCGCGCGAGGGCGACGCGCTGCTGCTGGCCGCCAGAGAGCGTCAGCCCGCGCTCGCCAACGGGCGTCTGGTAGCCAAGCTCCAGGGAGGCGACGAAGTCATGGATGTCGGCGTGCCGGGCGGCCTCTTCCACCTCCGCATCCGTCGCATCCGGGTGGCCAAAGGCAATATTCTCGCGGATGGTACCGGAGAAGAGGAAGCTCTCCTGGAAGACGATCCCGACTTGCCGGCGCAACTCGCGCCGGTCGAGCGAGCGCGCGTCGTGCCCATCGATGCGGACCACGCCTTCCTGCGGGTCATAGAAGCGCGGGATGAGCGCCACGAGCGTGCTCTTGCCGGATCCAGTCGCGCCCAGGATGCCAACCATCTCACCCGGGCGGACGTGGAAGCTGACGCCGCGCAGGACGGGCGCGTCGCGGGTATAACCAAAAGAGACTTCCTCGAAGCGAACGGCTCCCTCGATGCGGCCCAGACGGACCGGATGCGCCGGGTTGCGCACGTCGGGGACTTCGTCGAGGATCGCGGTGAGCCGGTTGATCGCCGCAGCCGCGCGCTGCATCCCGGAGACCATGTAGCCGAGCATGCGCATCGGGAGGAGCAGGAGAAGCAGGTAGGCCTCAAAAGCGACGTACTCCGGAAGCGTGAGCCGGCCGTGCAGGACCTCCATCCCGCCGATCCAGAGGACAAGCAGGCCGCTCAGGCCGGCCCAGAAGCCGGTCAGCGGGTAGTAGGCGGCATCGATCCGCTGCGCCTCGTAGTTTCGATCGCGCAGGACCGCGGAGGCCGCCCTGAAGCGCTCGCGCTCCAGGGGCTCGCGCACGTAGAGCTTGACGATGCGGATACCGGCGAGGTTCTCCTGAAGCACCGTCGTCACCGCGCCCAGCTGCTCGCGCGCGCGCTCGAAAGCGGGCCGGATCCGCTCGCCCACGAAGTAGGCCGTCGCCGTCAGCAGGGGCATCGTCGAAAGCGAGAGGAGCGCCAGCCGCGGGTTCATCCAGACGCAGACCGCGAGCACGCCGAGGAAGAGGACCACGCTCCGGAAGATCATCCGGAAGCCCCAGGTGCAGAACCCGCCAACCGGCTCCAGGTCGCTGGTGATCCGCGAGAGAAGCTGCCCGGTGCGCACCCGGTCGAAGTACCCAAAGGAGAGGCGCGTGAGGTGGGCATAGAGGTCGGCGCGCATCGAGGCGACCACCGAGAGGCCGGCGCGCGCGCCAAGGACGATCTCGGCGAAGGAGAGCGCGCCTTTGATAGCGGCCACAGCCACGATGGCGCCCGCGAGCAAGGGAAGCTGGTCGCGCTGCCCGGCTTCGAGGACCACGGCCACGATCCGCTGGAGGATCTTCGGTCCGACCAGGGTGGCCCCCTGGCTGAGCACCGAGCAGACGAGCGCCGCCGCGGCCACTCCGCGGTGCTTCCCCAAGTAGGGGAGCAGGCGCTTCAGGGGCTCAATGGTCGCACGTAACCCGGCGGGCAAGCCGCGGGCAAGAGTCGCTTTCTTCACGCCGTCCAGTGGTCGCGTCCAATCCCGAACAGTCAGTCGGGGGCCGCCCTCGCTACCCTCCGCGCCAGTGCGCGGCACGGTCCCCCCTTACAAAACCTCAAGCCTGGCGCGAGAGCATTATACCACAAAACGAATCGCGAGAGAAAACCGACGACGGCAGGGGTGCGAGAGCCCGGCTAGTGCTATCCACCAAACCCGAGCGGGGGCAGCACTCGTAGGTCCTATCCACGCATGCACAGCTCGCGACCGCTGCGCACCCGACTCCTGCGCTCTCTCGCGCTTGTCAGAACCACTGCCACTGGCTAACAGCTTCGCCCCGATTGAGGCGTGCCGCCACGAAGTAGGCATCGAGCGGCAACAGAATATAGGCCGCGAGCACTATCGCGCCGTTGGTCGCGAACCCAAGTACCGTAACGGCAACGAATAGCACAATCGCCTTTAGAAGTTGCTTGTTGTAGACCTGTCCCAAGATACAGCAACACAAGAGACTGAGGAGCAGCGCCTTGACGGGCGAGTGGGTTCCAGGGCGTACCTGGATTAGGTCTCCGTGCGATCGCTGCGATGCAGGGCGGTGGTAGGACGGCTGCGGGGGCGATCCTCCGAAGCCACTCACTGGCCCGCCGAACCCGCCTGATGCAGGTCCGCTGGGGTTACCCGTTGACCCACCAAAGCTACCCGCCGGCGGCACCCGTCTTTCAGATGGAACCAGCTGAGCGAGCTGGTCCAGGCCGACTGAATGCCCCCCGCACGAAAGACAGCGCGGGAGCCCTTCGAGACTAACCCGGGTAGCGAGCTGTCCGAGGGCTACCCCACCAGCGCGCCGGTGCGGACGAGGAGGGCAACGACGGCTTCTTCGACCTCGTCCACGGTAATGGCGCGCATGCACTCGCGGTCCTCGCATACGGGATGGCGCCAGCGCGGTGCGCACCGGCAGTGCTTGCGGATCACGGTGGAATCCGTCCGCCACGGGCCGTAAAGCTCCGGCTCGGTGGGGCCAAAAAGCGCCACCACCGGCGTCTTCATCGCGGCAGCGATGTGCATCGGGCCCGTGTCGGCGCTGAGGAAGAGATTGGCCGCCCGAAGCACTTCGCCCAGGGTTTTCAGGCCGATGCGCCCGCACAGGTCGGCGGGGGCGTGGGCCATCGCCGCCTTCATCTGCTCCACGTAGGGCCGGTCGGCCTCGCTCCCGATGACGGCGACGCGGCAGCCGTGGCGCTCGATCAGCCGGTCGGCCACCGCGCCAAACCGCTCCGGCATCCAGCACTTCTGCATCCGGCCGGCAGTGAGCGAGACGACCACGAGCGGGCCGTGGCCGGGCGCCAGCTCGCTCAGCAGCGCCCGGGCCTCCTCCGCGTGCTCGGGAAAGGTGTAGAACAGCATCTCGCGATGGGGCACGGGGATCCCGAGTGCCTCGAGGAACGACGCGTAGTAGTCCACGCGATGCACGCCGGCATCCGGCACGCTCACGACGTGGTTGTAGGCGAACCGGCTTCCCTCGCGTGTACCGGCCAGGCCAGCGCGGAACGGCGCGCGCGAGGCCCACATCACGAGCGCGCTCCGTGCCAGGCCGTGCAAGTCGAGCGCCCAGTCGAACGCCGGATAGGCGCGCGTGGTCTGCCAGTAGCCGAGCACATCCCTCGCCCGCCCAGAGTCGCGCTGTATCACCAGCAGCTCATCGAGGTAGGGATTCCCCTCGACGACCGGCGCGCACCGCCGGTCCACCGCCCAGGTAATGTGCGCCTTTGGAAAGGCCTCGCGCAGGGCGCGCGAGACGGGCGTCGCGAAGAGCACATCCCCGATGGAGCTCATCTTCACGACCAGAATCCGCCGCGGCTCCTTCATCTCCAACCGTTTTCCGAAACGCGCGATCAACGCTCCCCCCTCGCGGTCGCCAGCACGCGCTCGCGCAGCGCGTCGCCGCCCGCGGTAAAGCGCAAGCGAACGGAGAAGACCAGCATCGGTGCCTTCCCTCCGTGCGCCGCCGAGATCACCGCCCCTTCAGGCGCCTCCGCAGCCTGCGCCCTGCCCCACAAGCCAGCCTCGCCCCGGCCCTCACCGCTCTGCGCCTCCCCGCACTCATCCAGCTTCACCGCGTCCTTCTCCGTGGTGATGATGGCGGCCGCGCCCTTCCTCTTCGCCAGGCGCTGGACCCACTCCACGTCGCCAGGGGTGTAGGGATGGTGGTCCGGCAAGCGCGCGGGATAGATTCGCGCGCCGAGGCTGCCCAGGAGGTCCTCGAAGCCCTGTGGGTTGCCAATGGCGGAAAGGGCCACCACGGGAAGCCCCTCCAGGGCGGAGAGGGGGTAGTCTTGGCCCGTGTCAAGATCCCAGAGGCGTTCTGGAACACGGCCTGCTTCGGCAACAAGCGCCCCGGGCGCCAGCGCCTCGACCCGCTTGCGCAACCGCGCCAGCGCCTCGCGCTCTACCCGATCCGGTTCCATCAGCACCACGGCGTCGGCGCGACCCAGGTGCGACGGCGGCTCGCGCAACATGCCGCGAGGGAGCACGAAACCATTATCGAAGGGGCGGCGGCTATCCAGGAGGACAACTTCCAGATCCTTACGCAGGTTCCACACCTGGAAGCCATCGTCCAGCAGGCAAGCGTCAGCAGAGAAGCGCTCGACCGCCGCGCGCGCGGTGTGTGGCCGACGCCGGCCGATGAGCACGGGAACCCCGGCCAGATGATGCGCCAGCATCACCGGCTCGTCGCCCCCCTCCTCCGGGCCCAGCAAGATGCTCTTGCCGTCAGAGACCACGCGCACTGGCGGGCTGCCCTGCACCCCGTAGCCTCGGCTGAGCACGGCGGGTCGGAGGCCGGCTTCCAGTAGCCAGCGGGCGAACTCGGCTGTCGCCGTGCTCTTGCCCGTCCCCCCAACGGTGAGATTTCCCACGCCGATCACCGGGCAAGGCGCGCGCTCGCAGCGGAGCAGACCCGATCGATGTGCCAGCACCGAGGCACCGACGCCTCCCAGATAGAGCCAGGATAGGACGCGCAGCCCGGCGCGGATCCCGAACGCGAGCGGGCCCGTGGCCTCCCCATCGGCGACGCGCAGCAGATAAGGCGTCGGCAGAGAAGCAGAAAACGGGAAACGCACAGCGGGGTGCCGCCCCTTGTCGCATCCAGCGCTGACCTCGCCTCTCAACTCTTACCGACCGCCTTCCCAACCCCATGGGTGCGTAACGGCTGCATCTCTCCCGAGAGACGCGCCGCCTCTTCCGCGCAGCGCTGGGAAGCACCGCGTCGGCCTGATACGAAGCTGACTGCGTTCGTCGCATAACCGTCGCCGCTGCCGGCATCCTTCATCAGTTCAAGCGACCGGCGTGCCAACTCTTGAGGAGTGGCAACGACCCACACCACCCCGGCATCCAGGGCGTCCTCGACGATCTCTCGCTGGCGGTGGGTGTAGGGCCCCAGCAGGACGGGCTTTCCGGCGATCAGGGGCTGCAAAATATCGTGTCCGCCCACCGGCACCAGGCTGCCCCCAAGGAAGACGACCGTGGCGAGCGAGAAGACGCCGGCCAGCTCCCCCATGGTGTCGAGCAGAATCACCGCCTCCGGATCCGGCGCGGCCCCACTCCCCTCGCCCAGATGGCTCCGGCGCACGCAGGCAAACCCCGCGTGATGCACCAGTGCCTCCACTTCCTCGGCGCGTTGCGGGTGCCGAGGCGCCAGGATGAGACGCGGCGCGATCCCACTCGCGCGCATCTCCGTGTACGCCGCGAGTACCTTCTCCTCTTCGCCCGGATGGGTGCTGCCTGCCACCAGGACCGGCTCATCGGGCCGCAAGCGGAACAGGGCACGCCAGCGCGTCGCCTCCTCATTGGTGAGTGGCGCGGTCGCCTGATCGTACTTCACATTGCCGACGACGCACACGCGCTCCGGAACGGCGTGCAGCGCCAGCGCGCGCCGACGCACCGCCTCCGTCTGCACGCAAATCGAGCACAGATTGCCGAAAATCCAGCGGTAGAGCGCAGGCACCAGACGGCCACGCCGAAGCGTTCGCTCGGAGATGTAGCCATTGGCCAGCATCGCCGGCACCCCGCGCACCGCCGCCGCCTGAAGCAGGTTCGGCCATAGATCCGACTCCACCAGCAGGTAAAGCCGCGGGCGAACCCGATCCATGGCGCGGGCCACCGCCCAAGGAAGGTCGTAGGGCGCATACGCCACATGGGTCAGCAGGCTCCCCATGCGCTTCCGCGCCGTCGCCCGCCCCTCTGGCGTGCCTGCGGTATAGAGGATCGGCACGTCGGGCAATCGCTCGCGCAGAGCACGCACCACCGCCTCTGCAGCCACGGCCTCGCCCGCCGATACCGCATGCACCCAGATCGGATGCTCGCCCGAGAAGACGGGGAGGTAACCCATCCGCTCCGCCCATCCCTCGCGCGATTTGCCCCGCAACCACCGATAGCCAAAGTAGACGAGCAACACGGGCAACGCCAGGATGATCAACATGTTATAGAACAGATGCATCACCCGCCAATGTCTCGCGACACCCACTGAACGCTCCTGTCTCACGCCCCGTTCCCGCAGCGGGGCACTCTCCTATGCAGAGGAGACGCGCTACGCTCCTGGTGGCCCGTCAGAGGATCTGGCAGCCACCTGCCACCTGATCGCGCGCTCACTTCACCGGCGCTTCAAGCCCGGCTCCCACCTCATAGAGCCGGGCGTAGAGCCCATTCATCTGAAGCAGATCGGCGTGCGTGCCCTGCTCCTGCACCTGGCCCTGCGCGAGCACCAGAATCCGGTCTGCCTTGCGCACCGTGGAGAGGCGGTGCGCGATGATGATCGTCGTGCGCCCCTGCATCAGCTTATCGAGGGCTTCCTGAACGAGGGCCTCCGACTCGGTATCGAGCGCCGAGGTGGCCTCGTCCAGGATTAAGATGCGCGGGTCCTTCAGCAGGGCGCGCGCAATCGCGATGCGCTGGCGCTGCCCGCCCGAGAGCTTCACGCCCCGCTCGCCCACCACCGTCTCATACCCCTCCGGGAGCGTCCGCGAGATGAAGTCGTGCGCGTTCGCGGCCCGGGCCGCCTCGATGATCTCCTCCTCCGTGGCATCCGGGCACCCGTAGGCGATATTCTCGCGAATGGTGCCCGAGAAGAGCACGGTTTCCTGCGCCACGATACCAATGTGTGCGCGCAGTGAGTGAGTCGTGATCGCGCGCACATCATGCCCGTCGACGCGGATGCTCCCAGAGGTCACATCATAGAATCGGGGGATCAAGTTGGCAATGGTAGACTTCCCCGCGCCGCTCGGGCCGACCACCGCGAGCGCTTCCCCTGGGCGCACCTTGAAGCTGACGCCCCGCAGCACCGGGTCGCCATCCACATACGCGAAGTGGACCTCCTCGAAAGTGATATCGCCCTGCACCTCATCGAGAGTGAGCGCGTCCGGAGCGTTGCGAACCTCCGGCTGCATGTCCAGAACGGTAAAGATCCGCTCCGCCGCTCCGTGGACGCGGTCGATATACATCCTCAGGCGGCTCACCTGCTGAATCCCCTTGGTGATCTCGAGGGCGACGTAGAAGATAGCCGTCACTCCGGCGACCGTCAAGCGGCCCTGCACGATCTCCATCCCGCCATACCAGAGGATGAACGCCACCGAAGTAGCGCCCAGTAGCTCCACGGTGGGCCGGAGGATGCCATTGATGCGCACAATGCGCATACCGCTGCGGTAGGTGCGATGGCTCTCCTCACGGAAGCGCTCCGCCTCGCGCTCCTCCATACAAAACGATTGCACCACCCGAATGGCCGATAGCGACTCCGTCGCCAACCCCGACGTCGCTCCGAGGCTCTTCTGGATTGCCTCGCTGGCGCGGCGCATGCGCAGGCTCGCCTTGGAGATGACCCTCCCGATAGCGACCAGAGACACAATGGTCACGATTGCCATCCGCCAATTCAGGTAGAACATCACGAGGAGGCCGCCGATGACCGTGGCCGGACCGATCACCCCCTCCAGGATCGCCACCGTGAACGTCTGCTGGATCACCGGCACATCGCTGGCGATCGTGGCCATCAGTCCCCCGGTCTTCTGGTTCTCAAAGAAGGAGAGGGAGAGCGTCTGCATGTGCTCGTAGAGGCGGTTTCGGAGGCGCTGCGCGAGGCGTTCGGCGGCGTTCGAGAGGAGGTAGGCCTGTCCGAAGAAGAAGCACCCTTTTATCATGTAGAGGAGCGGGGTCGCGGCGGCACAGAGGGCGATCTTGCGCGGGTTCGCCGCGTCCAACGCCTCGAGCATGGCCTTGATCAGCAAGGCCGTCGCCAGTGACAGGAGAGCGAAGCCGATGCCGCAGAGACACCCGCAAAGGATCCGGCGCAGATCGACCCGCGTATACTCCCACAGACGCCAGACGGGGTCCTGCGACGCGGGGAGCACGAAGAGGCGCAGCCGTCCCAACCCACGTTGGAACCTGCTCCCCTTCTTCCGGTGCTTCACATCGGGAGTGCGCCGTCCGACGTCGGACGCAGACCTCATTTCCCCGAACCTCCATCACCACCAGAACCGTGTCGCATAGAGTCCCGCCAGCGCGGCCACTCCGAGGGAGGTCCACCCCTCCCCATCACATTGGAGGGCGCGCCTCCAGGAGTAGTTCCCGGAGCCACTGGCCCCCGGTCTCAACCGGGGGAAAAGCCGCGGCACCCGCCGACAGTAGTCGTCAAACTCCTCGCCGAAACGCTCACCCAGGTAGCTCTCCTCCGAGCGTATCGCCAGCGCGTGCGTCAGCGCGAACACCGCCAGCAGGACCACCGCCACCACCAGACGCCCCGACATCGTTCCCCAGCCCAGCGTGATCAGGAGGCTCCCCAGATACAGAGGGTTCCTTACATGCGCGTATGGGCCCGTAGTCGTCAGTTGCGTCGCCTTCACGATGTACCCGGCTGCCCAGAAGCGCATGGCCTGCCCGGCGACCACGGCCATCACGCCCACCAGGTAGAGTGCCGGCCGCGGTTCGGCCACCAGCATCCCAATCAGTGGGAGAATAACCAGCAGGAGCGTGCGCCGGCGCGCCACCGCCTTCAACAATCGATCAGGCTTGCCCTCTTGCCCCGACATCCAGTATCCTCTCCGCGGCCCGGCGAATCACGCCCGGTTGTCCAAGCAGCTCCATCAGGCGGGCAAAGCCATCCTTCTGTGCGCGTGCTCGCTCCTCATCAAGAAGCAGCGCGGCACACTCGGCAGCGATGCGTTCCGGTGTCGCGGCCCTATCTAGGAGCTCGGGGCAGATGGACGCATCCGTGAGCAGATTGGGCAACCCGATATACCCGATCTTATGCTTCACAAGCAGATACTGCAGACGCATCCCAAACGAGCCGCGGTAAACGATCAAGTGCGGCACTCCCAGGATCGCCGATTCCAGCGTCACCGTGCCAGAGGCGCATAGCGCGGCGCTCGCCACGGCCAGGCAATCATAGGTCCGCCCGGTGATCACCACCACCTCGCGTCCCCCTCTCGAAGAGGCCGCGAGCGGCGTTGCCCCAGGCCTCGGCCCGCCCTGGCCCTCTGCGGGTTCTCGCGCGCTCCAGCCGCACGCGCGCAGGATCCGGCCCACCTGACCCCGGTCTACGACTTCGGCCAGGCCCAGGACGAAATGCGTCCCGGGCACCTGGTCGCGGACGAGCGCCGCTGCGTCGAGGAGCGCCGGGAGGATGTGCTCCACCTCGTGCCGCCGGCTGCCGGGAAGGATGCAGACCACCGGCGCGTCCGCTTCCAGTCCCCACGTCCGGCGTATCGCCTCGGGGGGCTGCGAAGGAAACGCCAGGTCCAGGAGGGGATGCCCGTAGAATTCGGCATGCGCCCCCGCCGCGCGAAGGCGCTCGGCGTGCCAGGGAAACTGCGTGCAGAAGTAGTCCGCAGCCTCGAGCAGCGAGGGGTTGATTGGCCCGGAGCGGCGCCATGATCCTGGGGCGATGAAATAGTAGACGGGGATGCCGAGAGTGCGCGCGAAACGACCGACGCGCACGTTGAAGGCGCCGAAATCGATCGGCACCACAACGGCAGGCGGGTGCGCACGCAGGTGGTGGCGCAGGGCGCCGTAGCCCGCAAGGGCACGATGCAGAACCTTGAGCGCGTTGGCCACGCCGATGGAACCCCAGGCACTGGAATCGCGAACGAGGGTCACCCCCGCCCGACGCATGCGCGGCCCCCCGATCCCGGATACCACAACGTTCGGATCCAGGTCTCGGAGGACGCGCGTCAGTTCGGCGCCGTACAGGTCGCCCGAGGCTTCGCCGGCCGTGATGACGATTCTCACGGTACCATCACTTGGGCTTGTCGAGCTGGCGCCCGTGCCGGCCCGAGTGCACCGCTGCGAGGAAGCTCACCAGATAGTCACGCTCGGCGCTGGGGGGCACTTCAGCCCTGATTCGCTCGACCGCCTGCTGGAGGTTGAGCCCGGCACGGTAGAGAAGCCGATACGCCTCCTTGAGCTGCTCGCGCACCTCCGCGGTCACGCCCGCGCGGCGGAGCCCAATCACGTTCAGGCCGTGGGGCTGGAGCTGCTCTCCCTGGACAAGCATGAACGGGGGCACATCCTGCACGACGCGCGACATCCCGCCGATCATGGTCATCTTGCCGATGCGCACGAACTGATGCACGCCCACGAAGCCGCCGAAGACGACGCGGTCTTCCACGGTGGCGTGCCCGCTGATGCCCACGTAACTGGCGATGGTGATGTTGCTCCCCAGACACGCGTTGTGGCCGACGTGGGCGTAGGCCATGATCATGTTCTCGTTGCCCACGATGGTCGCGTTGCCCTCGCCGGTGGCACGGTGGATGGTGACGCCCTCCCGAATGATGTTGCGCTCGCCGATCCTCAGGAAGGTCTCTTCACCCTGGTATTTGGTGTCTTGCGGGGGGCCGCCAAGAATGGCGCCGCTCGCCACGCGGCACTCCGCGCCGAGGGTTGTCCCTCGCTCGATGACGACGTGCGCCCCCAGGCACGCGCGGTCGCCGATCTGCACGGCGGGCCCGATCACGGTGTAGGGCCCTATCTCGACATCGACCCCGATCTCAGCATCGGGGTCGATAATAGCGGTCTCATGGATAGCCATCTCAGGAAGTCTCCGCCGCCCCTTCATTTGCGATCGCCGCTGGGTCCACCACGGCGCAGGTAAACTCGCCCGACACTGCGACCTGGCCTTCCACGGTCGCGGTGATCTCGACCTTCACAAAGCGGCCGCGGTTGCGGAGCATGATGACCTCGATACGGAGCGTATCGCCCGGAACCACCGGCTTGCGGAAGCGCACATTATCGACACCGGCGAACATGGCGAGCTGGCCCTTGTTGCGCGGATCGGAGAGCAAGAGCACAGCGCCCACCTGGGCCATCGCCTCGAGGATCAGCACCCCGGGCATGACGGGCGCGCCGGGGAAATGGCCCTGGAAATGGGCCTCGTTCATCGTCACGTTCTTGATCCCGACGGCGCGTTCACCGACGACGACTTCCTCCATGCGATCCACCAAGAGGAAGGGATAGCGGTGTGGGATGACGTTCTGGATTTGCACGACGTTCATCGCAACAGGGCCTCCATTCTTTCGGACGCGAGTTGGCCGGCCGGATCGAGTTCACCCGGCGGACTCGCGCGAGGGGCCGGGTTGAGTTGCCCCGTCCGACTGACACAACTCCAGGATCCGGCCCACCAGCGACGCGTTCAGCGCGTGCCCGCCACGCACCGCGATCACGTGTGCGCGCAAGGGACGCCCAAGAAGCGCCAGGTCTCCAATCACATCCAATATCTTGTGACGAGCAAACTCATCGGCGAAGCGCAACGGCGACAGGATCCGATCCGGAGCAATGACCACGGTGTTTTCCAGCGAGGCTCCGCGCGCCAGGCCGCGCTTGCGGAGCTCCTCGGCCCACTCCAGGAAGCCAAAAGTCCGCGCGGGCGCCACCTGTTCCGCGAAGGCGGCGGGATCCGGGGCAACGCTGACGACCTGGGTGCCCACCATCGGGTGATCATACTCCAGCACATAAGTCACCTGGAGCGCCGGCGCCGGCAGCGCCAGGATGCTCGCATCTCCCTCGCGCACCCACACCGGCTGTGCCAGTTCCAGCCACTCCCGCGGTCGCTCCAGGCGTTGCAGGCCAACGCGCTGTAACGCCTGCACGTATTCGAGGGCGCTCCCATCCAGGGCAGGGAGTTCCTCTCCCTCCACCAGGATGCGCGCGTGATCGACCCCCAGCGCCCAAAGAGCGCCAAGGAGATGCTCCGTCGTCGCCACACCGATCTCGCCGGCAGCGAGCACCGTGCAGCGAAGCGTCGCCTGCAGTGACGAGAGGTGTGCCGGGATGCTGACGGACGGTTGGTCGGCACGGTGGAAGCGGATGCCCCCTTCGAGCGCCGGCTGAACTGTGACCGCCACCGCTTCGCCGGAATGGATGCCCACGCCACGCAGGGTGAAGGAGTCCCGCACGGTTGTCTGTAGATCGAGGTTGCTTTTGTACACCAAGGGGTATTATAGCACATTCACGCCCGGGACGGAAGACCCCACGCGAGATGGTCGCGCTTGGGGTCTCTGAGAAGACGCGAGGGGCCCGCCATCCTTGCCCCCGGTCCCTGGGCTGGCGCTGACACCACGGATGAAGGGAAGCTATCGCGAGGCCATTCAGGACGGGGCGATACCAAACGCCACTGCTGCAAGAACGAAGGGGCCGGGCTGCTTGGCGGCCCGACCCCTTCGTTGAAGTAGCGAAACTACTTCTTCTCCTCTTCCTTCGCCCGCTTGGCCTCCTCGATGATCTGCTGGACTACGTTCGAGGGCGCTTCCTCGTAGTGGGAGTACTTCATCGTGTAGGTGGCCCGACCGCGCGTAATGGAGCGCAGGTCGATGCTGTAGCGGTGCAGCTCGCCCAGAGGCACCTGGGCCCGGATGAGCTGCGTGCCCGGGGCGATCTGGTCCATACCCTGAACCCGGCCGCGCTTTCCATTGAGGTCCGAGATGACGTCGCCCATATTCTCCTCGGGCACGGTGATCTCGACCTCATAGATCGGCTCCTGGATGCTTGGGTTGGCCTTGAGCACGCCTTCCTTGAATGCCTGCGACGCGGCGATCTTGAACGCGAGCTCCGAGGAGTCCACCGTGTGGTAGGAGCCGAAGGTGAGCACCACTTCGACGTCGGTCACGGGGTAGCCGGCCAGGACGCCTTCGGCAAGCGCTTCCTCGACGCCCTTCTGGACGGCGGGAATGTACTGCTTCGGCACCACACCACCCACGATCTCGTCGCCGAACTTGAAGCCCTCGCCGGGCGCCGGGGAGATGCGCAGGACGACGTGCCCGTACTGGCCACGACCGCCGGTCTGCTTCTTGTGCTTATACTCCTGCTCGACGGTCTTCTTGATGACCTCCTGATAAGCCACGCGCGGCTCGCGCGTCTCGACGGCAACCCCCATGCGCTGGAGGCGATCCACGACCACCGCCAAGTGCTGGTCGCCCATGCCGGCAATGATCGTCTCCTTTGTCACCGGGTCGCGATAGGTGCGGAATGCCGGGTCGGCATCGGCCAGGCGAGCGAGGCCGGCGCCCAGCTTGTCCTCATCGCCCTTGGTCTTCGGCTCCACGGCGTAGAACATGACCGGCTCGGGGTATTCCACCTGCGGATAGAGAATTGGCTTGGCCTTCTCTGCGAGGGTATCGCCGGTATGCACATGCTGCAGCTTCGCCACCGCGGCGATGTCGCCTGCGTTCACCTGCGGCACCGGCTCCTGGTGCTTGCCGCGCATGATGAGGATCTGGCCGATGCGCTCGTCATGCTTGCGCGTGGCGTCGTAGACGCTGGAGTCGGCGCGCAGCATGCCGGACCAGACGCGGAAGAAGTTGAGCTTGCCCACGTAGGGATCGGCGGTCGACTTGAAGACGAAGGAGGAGAACGGGGCGTCTACCGTCGTCTGGCGCTTCTCCTCCGCTCCGGAATCGGGATGCTTCCCCGTCACCGCCTCGCGCTCGAGCGGGCTGGGAACGCTCTCGACGATCAGATCGAGCAACGGCTGAACGCCGATATTGTCGGCGCCCGCGCCAAGCAGGATCGGGAAGAGGGTGCGCTCGCGAACGCCCTTCTGGATTCCGCGAACGATATCCTCGCGGGTGATCTCCTCCTCCATGAGGTACTTGTCACCCAGCTCCTCATCCACGTCAGCCAGCGCCTCGATCAGCGTGTTACGATACTCCGCGACGGTATCGGCCAGTTCCGCCGGCACGGGGCCTTCCTGAGGCTCCTTGCCCTCGCCCCAGGTGTAGGCTTTGTCGCTGACGATATCGACGACGCCGCGGAAGCTCAGCTCGGTGCCCACCGGCACCTGCACAGCCACGGCCGCCTTGCCAAAGCGCGTGCGGATATCTTCCACCACGCCCTCAAAGTTGGCGTTCTCGCGCCGCATCTTGTTGATGAAGAAGACGCGCGCAAGGTTGTTCTGATCCGCGAGGCGCCAGTAGAGCTCGGTGCCTACCTCTACTCCGGCCACGGCGTCCACGAGCACGACCGCCCCTTCGACAACGCTCAGGGCGCTGCGAACATCCGCCTAGAAATCGATGAAGCCCGGAGTATCGATGATGTTGAGCTTGTGGCCCTTCCACTCCAGGGGAGCGAGTGCCGCGCTTACGGAGATCTGTCGTTTGGTCTCGTCCTCTTCGTAGTCGGTGACCGTGTTGCCCTCTTCGACTCGCCCCATGCGAGTGGTGACGCCGGCGTCGAAGAGCATGGCCTCCGCAAGCGAGGTCTTGCCCGCTCCCCCATGGGAGATCAGGGCGACATTCCTGATTTGGCCAGGTTCATACGGTTTCATCTAATATCCATCTCCTTCAGCAAGTGCCCTCCGGGTATGGAGATCACGGAAGCAGGGACGCCCGGGCCACCCGCTCGTTTCCATACTGACCTCACTCCCCCGCAGGCAGCCGCGCGGCGACTTCCTGGGCGGAGAGCAAGTCAACCAACCGTTTCCTCGCAAGGATCGGCTCTGCTGGCAACGCAGCGCCTTGTGCAGGCTTCGGCCCACATCCCGGTCGCGCCTGGCCCGGAGGCCCGCTCTCGCGGATTCGCAGGCTGCCGGGTCGATAGGGAAAACCCTCCGTCCCATCCACGCGTGCCGTTCAACGTGTATTCTCTTTCGATGCGCACCGGCCTTCTCCCCCCACAGCCTCGCGGAAGTTGCCGCGCCCTGGGGTCCTGGCCGCTGCCTCCCCGGTAAAGCAAAGGGCCCAGGTCACGAGAAGATCCCGCGCTGACCTGGACCCGTCAAGAATCAGAGCGCCCAAGGGAACGGCCCCCCTCCAGGTAGCCCCGGTAGCGCCCCGCCTCCCACCGGGTAGTCCGGGCACAGACGGAGCGCACTATACAAGCGCAGCAGGGCCTTTCTACATCCAAAGAGCAGAGGTATCCCTCTTTTGTTCATTATATGGGGGTAGCCGCTTCCTTGTCAAGATCGGCTCGCTCGACGCGCAATGAGGCGGAACCGAGTGCCCCTCGCTCTGTCCTCAATCGTGGGAATTCCCCGGGGCGTGGTGTCCGGAAGGTGGTCCGGTGTTCAGGAAGCAGAGGCGAGGGATGGAGTGGATAGTGCACGGGATCGTCGGCATCCTTGGCGCCGTGCTGGCCGTCTGGATCTTCGGGCACGCCGCCTACTCATGGGGGCTTGTCCGGGTGCGCGTCTCCGTCGCCCCAGCGCGCTATGGCGACACCGCGATTGTGCTCACCCCCATCGGCGAGATCACCGCGCGCACGCATCGCGCCCCCGTGCGCCTCACCGTGCAGCTCGACCGGCTCCACCTCGGCACCGTGCGTCGGATGGCCAAGGAGATCCCCGACGCCAGCATCGTGCTCGCCGATCTGGAGCAGCGCGCCTGTCGCAGCATCGGACGATATGCGCTCCGTCTGCTTCTCCTGGCCCTCGCCGGTGGAACACTCGCCAGCATCGTGCTGCTCCGCGGATCCGGTCCCTGGCACCTCTTCTCCGGCTTTGCCGGCCTCGCCATCACCTCACTGGCGCTCGTTGCCACTGTGGGCACCTATGATCGCGGCAGCTTCGCCAGTCCGCGCTATACCGGGCCGCTGGCCGAGGCACCCGGGGCGGTACGCTTCGCGCGCGATGGCCTCGCCCGCCTCAGCCGGCTTCGCGGGCGCATGGATACCATCGCCGCCAGCCTGGCGCGTTTCTACGCCTCCCTGGGCGACTCCGGCCCCCGGGTGCCCGCCCAAAGCGACCTGCGTGTGCTCCATATCAGCGATCTCCACAATAACCCCGTCGCGATCGATTTCGTGGAGCGCCTGGCGCGCCACTTCCGGGTGGATCTGATCGTGAACACCGGTGATGTCACGGATTATGGAACCGAGGTAGAAGAGGCGTTCATCCAGCGCCTCCGCCAGCTGCCGGTACCCCAGCTCCTGGTCGCCGGCAATCACGATTCGCAGACCACTCTCCGCACGCTGGATCGCGAGGCCGAGATGCGCGTGCTGGATGGCGAGAGCGTCGTGGTGCACGGGGTCCGCTTCGCGGGCTGGCCGGATCCGGTGTCGAAGCGCCAGGGCTATGGCAGGGTGAACCCCTCCAGCGAGGATCTGGATCGTCTTCGGAAAGAGATTCGCGACGAGGTGGCCTCCCTGCCCGCTCCCCCACATGTGCTCCTGGTCCACAACCACCGCGTCGCCGAACAGCTCGGTGGCGCGGCCCCGGTGATCCTCTATGGGCACAGCCACCGCCCGTCGGTGCGCCGCACGCCACGAAGCATCTTCATCAACGCCGGCACGACCGGAGGCGCCGGCGCCCGCTACTTCGAGGCGCGCAACGGCGTGCCCTACTCCGCCGTCGTCCTCCACTTCTCCCGCGAGGAGCCGGGGCACCTCCTGGCGGCGGATCTGCTTCAAGTACATGGCCCCGAAGGCGAGTTCGTCCTCCAACGCCACATGCTCAACGGCACCACGAACAGGGATGAGCATTTCGGCCCGGCGCCTCCGCCGGCGCGCGCCGGCCAGCCATAGCGGAGTTCTCCTCCCGAAGCACTCGCGCTCGCCCCCTCCACAGACGGCATTTTGCGAGGAGTTCGCCATACTCGCCTGGAATAGACTCGCCAAGAGAGCGCCATTCGGCGCCGTTTTCACAGAGAGAGACACCATGCGAGTGCTGCTTCTATTCCTCTTAGCCATCACGACCACCGCGGCTGGCGCCGCCGAGAAGGAAGCCGGCCTGCTTCCCAACCCCGGCTTTGACGAGGGAATGTCGGGTTGGGTCTTTCGCCCTGGAGATCCCTCGCTGGCGGCCATTGCGGACGCAGGCGGCGAGCGCGGCAAGGTACTCGACCTGCACCCCGAGGGGAAAATCCTCGGCGTCGAGACCGATAGGCTGGAGCTCGGCAAGGCGCTCGACGCCGATGCCGCCTACGAGGTGACCGCCCTCCTGAAGAACGAGGGAATCCAGAGCGGCGTCTTCGCTTTCTCCATGTACTGCTACGATGCCGCCGGGAAGGCGCTGCGCCAGATCGCCTTCTACGGCCTCAACACCAAATCAGCGCCGCACGACTGGAAGCGCGTCCGTGGCGAGTTCGGCAAAGGCTCGGCCAATCCGCTTCCGGAAGGCACGGCGAGCATCTGCATTCGCTTCTCCTTCTACGAAAAGAGTGGCAATTGCCAGGCGAAGGTTCTAGTGGATGACGTGATCCTGAAGAAAGATCAGCCGGCCGTGAAAAACGACTGGCCGGCCGAGGTAGTCGCCGATGTCGGCGACCTCCAGGTGCGCTTCGAGAGCCGCTCCTTCTGGACGCTCTACCGAATCGATTACCAGGGCACCCGCCTCTGCCATGACCGGTGGGGTTCCCACTACGGCACGGTCGCCCTCTTCCCGGGCGTTGGCTTCATCGGCAGCGGGCACACCGAGAACGAGGACGAGGAGGTTCTCTCTCGCGCGCTGGAGGTGGATGGCAAGCCGGTCGCCCGGCCCGAGGCCACCTACCGGTGCAGCCAGATCGTCCTCCGCAAGGAATCGAAGGTGCGCACGCTCCGCTACAAGACGACGATCACCGTCGCCGATAACCGCATCTGGGAAGAGGTCATCCTGAAAGCGGATGAACCGACGAAGGTCGATCTCATCTACCACTTCATGCACCCGTGGACGTACACCGCCACCGAGTATCTGGCCGAGATGCCCGATGGCGCCCGGATAGAGGGCACCTTCACGGACAGCAAGAAGCTGTTGCTGGACAAGCCCGCAAAGTGGTCCGCCATCTACGATCCCCCGGGCGGCAAGGGGGCGGTAACCTACGTCCTCGAAGTGCCGGAGGGCCAGCCCTGGTCCACCCTCTATTGGGACCAGCCCGAGCGTTACCGGAAACACTATCTGAGGACCTTTGTGAAGGGCACCGTTCCGGCGAATGAGGAGCTGCGCTACCGCATCGTGACCGTTCCGTTCGCCGCGGCGTTGGAAAAGTGGAAGGATGAGGCCACGAAGGTCGCAGCGACCTGCGCGCCGGGCTCCTAGCCAGGAGAACCCCGCCTCGCCACGAGCGCGCGTTCCATAGGACGAAGCCCGAGAGGAGGCCGGGAGTTGCAGGGTGCCGTAACGAGACGGCCCGCCGAAAGGGGAAGCCGTCTCGCGCGGCCCCTGCACCCCATCCGCTGTCATGCGCAATCACAACCTGAGAGAGATCCTGGGGCTCAGCCAGCGGGGTGGCCGGATGCTCAGCCTGCTCGATCTGGTGGAGTCCAACACCGTGGATCTGCCGGTAGCGTCGCTGCTGGCGGGCGCGGTGGCATCAGGCGCGTCACTGCTCACCGCGGCCCGGCCAGGCAACGCCGGGAAGACGACGGTGCTAGCCGCGCTCCTCTCCTTCCTCCCGCCGGGCAGGCGCATCGTCACCCTGCAAGAGGCCCCGCCCCGGAGCGTGCCACCGGACACGTGCCTCCTGGCACATGAGATCGGTTCCGGCTCCTGGTATGCCTACCTTTGGGGGAGCGCGGCGCGAGGCTTTTTCGCAGCGGCAGCCACCCCTGAAGTGCAGGCGGCCTCATGCATTCACGCCGACACGCTAGAAGAGCTACGGATGACGCTGTGCGGGCCCTCCATCGGCCTGGGAGAGAAGGAGTTCGCGGCGATTGACCTGGTGGCGTTTCTGCGCCTCGACCGCACCTTCACGGGCTACCGGCGCCGCGTCTGCGCCGTCTATGCCGCCACCGGCACCCCGGGCGCCACAAGCCACCAGCGAATCTGCCGCTGGAACGAGGCGACCGATTCCTTCACCGTGGAAGCCGTGCCCGAGAGGTGGGCGGCTGCCACAGAGCGCGCGGCGGAGTTCCTTGAAGCCGCGCGAGCGGCAGGCAGCACCCGCTTTGAGGAGCTGTTCGCGCGCTGGACCACCACCTAACCGACACCGCTACAGCTTCGGGGGCGGAGGCGGGGCGGAATCAGTGCGGACGGTGAGCGGGCCAATCGACACGGCCTGGCTGGCGATTCCCTTGGTATCCGCGGCGTTAACCGATGCGTAGTAATGCTGGTCGATACTGCTGAGGTTAGCGGGCGCCTGGATCGAGACCTCGTAGTAGCCCGCCTGGTTCCAGGTCATGTCATGGACCGCCCGCGACCCATCCGGGCGGGTGAGCGTTGCCCGGACCCACGCCACGCCGGAGTCATCGGTCACCAGGGCGATGATCCGCGCCGTGCCCCCGATATCGCCCAACGAGGAGGGCTCGAACCGCGCCCAGACGATCCGGGGCGGGTCGTAGTCTGCCTTCTGCTCATCGCCCCCTCCCCCGCCACATCCGGCGAGCAGGGCTCCGATGAGAACGGCCACGCACCGCAGGCATGGCCATATGCCGGCGCGCCGCGCGCGCACCTGAAGGGGATGCTTGCTCATAGAGATTCAGGGGTGCAGGAGAAACCCGTCGCTCTCCCCCACCTGCGGGGAGGGCGCACATGGAGAACCCGTGCAGCTCCCGTCCTCCTCTCATGGTGCTCGACGGGATCCCTCTCGTGCAAAGGCACTTCCAGCCTTCCCGAGTGGGATAGCCGCCGCGAGGGCAGCCCGCAATTGGGGAGGGCGCAGCCCCGCTCCAGGAGGATCATTCGGCTTTCCCGACGCCATACTCCTGCAACGTCTCCCACATCGCCAGGATGTTCTCTGGGGGCACATCGGCCTGGATGTTGTGGACGGTGTTGAAGACGAAACCACCGCCGGGAGCGAGGTCATCGATGCGCCGGCGCACCTCATCGCGAACCTCCTGCGGCGTGCCATGTGGCAGGACGCGTTGGGTATCCACCCCACCGCCCCAGAAGACGATATCGCGCCCGAACTCCGCCTTGAGCCGCCGGGTGTCCATGCCAGCCGCGCTCACCTGCACCGGGTTGAGGATATCCACGCCCACCTCGATCAGGTCGGGGAGAATCTCGACGACACTGCCACAGGTATGGTAGAAGACGAAGACGGGCGCCTGCTTCTTGATGTGCGAGAAGAGCTGTGCCTGCCGGGGCTTCACCAGCTCGCGGTAGACACGCGGGTTCATCAGCAGGCACTGCTGCATCCCCAGGTCGTCTCCCTCCATCGCGATATCCACCAGATCGCCCACTTCGGCGAGGGCGCGCTCCCAATAGCGCAGCTTTGTCTCCAGGATGAGATCGAGCATCACCTCGGCCATCGGTCGGTCGGCGACGAGATCGGTGAAGAACTGCTCGTAGCCACGCAACCAGAGGCTCATCTCGGTGAGCCCCGAGCAGACGCCACCAAGGATCACCGCGCACCCGGTATCGCGCGCCGCCT
>DUUU01000228.1 GCA_012841485.1 Armatimonadota bacterium | reverse complement strand
TGCACATGGTGGGGCATGGCTGGACGTGCGACCCCTTCGGCGTGGCCGGCCTCGGCTGGTTCCCCTACACCGACCCGGTACCCGAGAGCTATTATCAACACGTGGCCGAGGTGAACGGCAAGCGCGAGCTGTGGGGCGGGATCCCGTTGAACACCAACCTTTGCTATGGCAACCCGGAGACGCGCCGGATCGTGGTCCGCGCTGTCGCCGACTACGCGGCGGAGCACCCGGAGGTGGATATCGTGCATCTGTGGTTGGCGGACGGGAGCAACAACCAGTGCGAGTGCCCCCTATGCCGCGACCACCTGCCGTCAGACCTCTACGTGAAGCTGTGCAACGAGGTGGATGCCGAGTTGACCGCGCGCGGCGTACCAACGAGGATCGTCTTCCTGATCTACGTGGACCTTCTCTGGCCACCGCAGGAGGAGAAGCTGACGAACCCCGACCGCTTCATCCTCATGTTTGCGCCGATCACTCGCACCTACTCCTCTTCCTTCACCCGCGGCGCCACGGGAGAGGGCACCATCCCCCCGTTCGAGCGCAATAAGCTGCAATTCCCGCGCACGCCCGAGGGAAACCTCGCCTTCTTGCGTGGCTGGCAGAGGACCTTCGACGGAGACAGCTTCGATTTCGACTATCACCTGATGTGGGACCACTTCCGGGATCCGGGCGCGTGGGCGCTGGCGCGCGTGCTCCACGAGGATATCCGCGGCCTGCGCTCCATCGGCCTCAACGGCTTCAACAGCTGCCAGGAGCAGCGCACCTTCCTCCCCAGCGGCCTCCTCATGGCGGTGATGGCGCGGACGCTCTGGGACCGCGACGCCTCCTTCGAGGCGATTGCCGATGACCACTTCCGGTCCGCCTTCGGCGCCGATTGGGAGAGGGCCAAGGAGTACACGCAGCGCCTCTCCGAGCTGTTTGATCCGCCCTTCCTGCGGGGCGAGCGCGACGAGGCCGGCCGGAAGGACGCCGCCGCGAAACTCGCCCGGGTGCCGGCGCTGGTGACCGGCTTCATGCCCGTGATCGACAGGAACCTCAACCTCGCGGAGCAGTGCCATGCGCAATCGTGGCGCTATCTGAAGGACCACGCGGAGATCTGCCTCATGATGGCCCCGGCCGCCGAAGCCCTCGCGCGGGGCGATAGGGAGCAGGCGCGCCTGCTTGCCAGGCGCCTGCTCGACGTAGTCCGGCATCTGGAGCCGCGGGTTCACCCCGTCTTCGACGTGGCGCTCTTCATCCGGACCATTGGCGGGACGCTTGGATTGACGGCAGAGGAGATGGCGCGGTAGCCGGCGGATGATCTGCCCCCACGGCGCTATGTGCCATACCAGACAATGAGGGTGCTCAGGTTCTCGTGCTGGCTGAGGAAGCGGAGCCGGATCCGCTCCGTGCGCACGGAGAGGGCCACCGAGGTGCCGTGGGGGCGGTCCACCACGCGGATCGCCTGGCGCACCTCTTCGGCATCCAACCGCTCTTTGCCCTTGCCGATGGCAAAGAGGCGGGCAAACCAGAGGATGAGCGGGTAGGTGTGGAAGAGCGCGCCGGCGCCTTCGAGGAAGGGCCAGCCATACATCGCGCGCCCGCAGAACCCGAGGGCATCTAGCTTCACCCGATAGTAGCGTGCCAGCACCTCGGCGCACTCCGCGTCTGGGATGCCAAAGGGCCGCTCCATGGCCGACCATCGCACGCGGGGCAAGCCCTCGCGCACCGGGGGCACCGTGCCCCACCCGCCGAGGAGGCGCAGCGCGTGAGAGAGCCGGCGTGTCACGCGCGCCAGACGTGTGGCGACCCCCTCTTGTGTCTCCGCGATCCGGTCTAGACGCGCATAGAGACCGGCGGCTTGCCGAAACATCGGCAGGACTCCCCCGGCGGGCCGCTTTCGCTCCAGGGGGTTCGCCGCGACGCCCTCGATGAGCCAGCGCGTCAGGTTGCTCAGGAATCCCTCTAGCTTGCGGCCTTCCAGGTCTGCCATCTTCGCCTGCTGGAGCAGGCCGGCGAGATCCGCGCACACGAGGAGGCGTCGGGTGATATCGAGCGACTCGGCGGCGATGAGGCGGTCGAAGGCGGCCGCAACCAGGCTCAGTTCGCGCCATTCGAGCATGAGCCCCTCTCGGAAGGGGGGCGGGGCCGGCGGGCGCGCGCCTTTCGGAAGGGCATGCGCTGCCAGCGTCTGGAGATGCGCGCGATGCTGGGGGAGGGGCCGGCCCTCGTTCGCCACCACGGCGGGGCAATCGAAGCGCAGGCTTGCGCGCACCTCGCCACCCACCGGCAGCAGGATGAAGGGGTAGGGCCGGCAGGCAAACGGCTTCGCTTCCTCGCCATACTTTGCGTGGATCCGGCAGAGACCATCGTCTCCCAGGAAGAGGCAGGCGCCATCCTCGCGCTGCCCAACCACGTACTCGCCCCCCGGCCTCCGGACAAACAGCTCCTTCCCCTGAAACTCGGGGAGCTGCTCCCACCCCTGGGCACGGATGCGCTCTCGTTCCTCCTCGGTGGTGACGACCGCGAAGCCGGCGCGGCAGCAGGCGCCACACAACTGGCAGTCGTAGCGCTGGAATCCCGGCGGCAGGTACAGGGAGATCGGCTTCCTCATCGCGTCCGTTGCTCCAGGAGAGACGCGAAACCGGCGAGCGGCAGCATGGGGTATCTGTTCCTTCCCGACGCCACGGTGGCGTCGCATTCAATGTACCCCAGGCAGGCGAAGCCTGTCAAGAGTCGGCTGGCCTTCTGGGATTCCGACATAAGGAGAAGGCCGCGCGCACGCGCGGAGCTCGAAGCTCCGCGCTGCTTTCCGGCAAAGCCCCCTCGGGGCTTCTCCTCCCAGCCACCGCCGTTTTGAGACATCTGGGAGTATCCCCAACCCAGCCCGACAGGACTTCACTCGCAAGCAGCGCGGTGATTTATCGCCGCGCGCCGGGTTGCGCGCTGCATCCCAGGCTTCGGATTCCTTATGTCGGAATCTCAGTGGCCTTTCGCCGGAGCCGTATTTCGCCTACAGCGCGAACCGGGGTTGATAGAGGCCGCCGGCCAGCGCGACCACACTCTGCCAGAGCGCCGTCAGTGCATCCACGCTCGCGCACAGTTCACCTGTCGTGGCGCCGGGATGGGATAGGATTCGGGCCAGCTCCTCGGAGTAGCTCGGGGGCGCCAAGGGGAAAGCCGCCATTTCCGCCAGCGCGGTCTTATCTGTGATGAAGTAGCGCTCGTTCAGGGCGAAGAGCGCCTGCGTCAAGCACATCGCCACTCGCGTGAGGCAGCCGGCGGTGTTGTAGATATCGGACACAGCAGCAAAGCCGCGGGCATAGAGCAGCGTGAACTCTGCCAGCCACAGGAAGTCCTGTACTAGCCGCGCTTTCAGTTTGGGCGGGTAAACAGCCACCTGCTCTTTCAATCGGGCGACTCGCCCGTGGGGATCATGCAGGGGCACGCAGGCGTGAATCTCGGCCAGGTAGATCACGCTCGGAAAGCCGTAGGGCGGCTGCTGAAGATAGTCGAACTGGACGACGCCCTCGCTGGCCTCGCGGATGGTTCGCTCCACCTGATCGAGGTTGCGGTAGAGCAGGTCGACCTTGGTGATCTCGGTGTGGATCCAGGCGCCCCCGTTCACCCAGGGGCCCCATTCATAGAAGTCGGTGACGACCGGTGTGCCTTGGGTAGAGAGCGCGGCGGCGACGCGCCGGACCTCAGTAACCGGGAAGGGGCGCTCCTCGTGGTAATAGAGGCCCACATCGAGATCGGAATCCGCGTGTTGCATCCCCCGGGCGTAGGATCCGCCCAGCACCACTGCCTCAACACCCGGAATCTGGCTTACCTGCACGACCCCCTGCTGGAGAAGCCGGCGTTTCGATTCCGGTAGAGAATCAAGAGCGAGCAAGGTGTTCCCTTCAATTGCCTGGCGGGCAACAGCGCCGCTTCGCTGCCGGCCTGCCCTCGCGTCATGCTAGCGCCCACTCCTCACTTCCTATCGGGGGGGCTGGCAATCAACTTCAGGAGCTCTTGGCCAAGTCTCTCGCCAGGGTTGACCGGTCGCAGTTGCTCCGCCAGTTTCAGGAGTGTCTCACGCCTCATTCCTGGATACCGTCTCGTCGCCGTAGTAGATCGCCGCTTAGGTTTCGTCTGTTATCCAGCGCAGGACGAAGCGCCGGTAATGGTATGTTTTCGCTTTCAGGCCCGAGGGAAGGTGCTCTCCTGGGCGGGGATCCTATTGATCGGCGAAGAAGGCCAGTGTTTCCTGAACCCTCATTTCTTCTATCCCCTGGTCGGTACGGATGAAGGAAGCTGCAGCCGGGATTCCTGCGGTATCATAGGTGCTACGGCCCCGCTCCCTTGGGGAGCGGGGCCGCGAGAGTGCGTGCTACTTCACGACCAGGTTGACGATGCGGCCGGGGACGACGATCTCCTTCACTAGGATCTTATCCTCCAGCAGCCGCTTGACGCGCTCATGGTCCTTGGCAATGGCAAGCACGGTCTCCTTATCCGCGTCCGCGGGCACCTCCACCTGGGCGCGCACCTTGCCGTTCACCTGAACCGGTAGGGTGACCATCTGCTCCTGGGTAAGTGCCTCGTCGTAGGTCGGCCACGGCTCGTAGGCGAGCGTCTCCGGGTGGCCCAGCGCCTCCCACAGCTCCTCGGCGAGGTGCGGCGCGTAGGGCGCCAGCAGGAGCACGAACGGCTCCAGGATGGCGCGCGGGCGCGTGGGCGCCTTGGTCACCTCGTTCACGAACGTCATCATCGCCGCGATCGCGGTGTTGAAATCCATCGCCTCGGTGTCTTGCGACACCTTCTTGATCGTGCGGTGCAGCAGGCGCATCAGCGTATCCGGCGCCGGGTCGTTGGTCACCGTGAAGTTGCCCTGCTCGTCGAAGAAGAGGCGCCACGTGCGCGCCAGGAAGCGCGACACGCCCGAAACCGTCTTGGTGTTCCACGGCTTCACCGCCTCCAGCGGGCCCAGGAACATCTCGTAGAGGCGCAGAGCATCGGCGCCGTGCTCGCGCACTACGTCGTCCGGGTTGACCACGTTCCCGCGAGACTTGCTCATCTTCTCGGTGAGCTCTTCCAGCTCCAGCTCGGGATACTCCGGGTGATACGGCTTCTCGTCGCGCCAGACAACATCGGCCAGTGGCACGTAGACGGCGTTCGCGAGGGCGCCCGTCTCCTTCACGTAGGCGCTCTCGCCCTCGATGCGCACCTCCTTGTAGGAGTAAGCCTGGCCGTCCGCGGTGTAGTAGCGGTAGGAGAAGCCCAGGATCATCCCCTGGTTCACCAGGCGCATGAACGGCTCGGGCGTGGAAACCAGTCCGGCATCGTAGAGCACCTTGTGCCAGAAGCGTGCGTAGAGCAGGTGAAGCACGGCGTGCTCGGCCCCGCCCACGTAGAGGTCCACCGGCATCCAGTACTTCTCCTTCGCCGGATCCCAGGCGGCCTGGTCGTTCTTGGGATCCAGGTAGCGGAGGTAGTACCAGCACGAGCCGGCCCATTGGGGCATGGTGTTCGTCTCGCGCCGGGCAGGCTGGCCGGTCTCCGGGTCGGTTGTGTTCACCCACTCCGTGATGTTCGCCAGGGGAGACTCGCCGGTGCCGGACGGCTGGTAGCTCTCCACCTCGGGCAGCGTGATTGGGAGCTGCTCTTCAGGCAGTGCCACGGGCGTGCCATCCTGGCGGAAGACGATGGGGAACGGCTCGCCCCAGTAGCGCTGGCGCGAGAAAAGCCAGTCACGCAGGCGATAGTTGACCGCCCTCTTGCCGAGCCCCTTGGCCTCCAGCCACTCGGTAATCCTCTCTTTCGCCTCAGGCGTCTCCAGGCCGTTCAAGCTCACCTCGTCGTTCGCGGAGTTGACGCCGACGCCGTTGGCGGTGTAGGCGGCCTCTTCCACGTTGCCGCCGGCGACCACCTCTACGATGGGCAGCCCAAACTTGCGCGCGAACTCCCAGTCGCGCTCGTCATGCGCGGGCACCGCCATGATCGCGCCGGTGCCGTAGGAGATCAGGACGTAGTCCGCGATCCAGATCGGGATCGGCTTGCCGTTCACCGGGTTGATCGCGTAGCCGCCGGTAAAGACGCCGCTCTTCTCCTTCGCTAGCTCAGTGCGGTCCAGGTCGCTCTTGCGCGCGGCCGCTTCCTGATACGCCTTCACCGCCTCGTGCTGCTCGGGCGTGGTGACCACGTCGACCAGCGGGTGCTCGGGTGCCAGCACCATGTAGGTGGCGCCGAACAGGGTATCCGGGCGGGTGGTGAACACACGGATGTTGGCGTTATGCCCCTGCACGGGGAAATCCACCTCGGCGCCGATGGAGCGGCCGATCCAGTTGCGCTGCATCTCCTTGATGCTCTCCGGCCACTGCACGAGGTCCAGGTCCTCCAGCAGGCGGTCGGCATACTCGGTAATCTTGAGCATCCACTGGCGCATCGGCTTGCGGATGACGGGGTGCCCGCCGCGCTCGCTGCGGCCATCGATCACCTCTTCGTTCGCCAACACCGTGCCCAGCGCCGGGCACCAGTTCACGGGCACGTCTGCCACGTAGGCCAGGCCGCGCTTATACAGCTGCAGGAAGATCCACTGAGTCCACCTGTAATAGCCCGGGTCGGTGGTGTTCACCTCGCGGTCCCAGTCGTAGGAGAAGCCCAGCGACTTGATCTGCCGCTTGAAGGTCTCGATGCTCTGCTGGGTCGTGATCGCAGGGTGCGTGCCGGTGTTGATGGCGTGTTGCTCGGCGGGCAAGCCAAAGGCATCCCAGCCCATCGGGTGCAGGACGTTGAACCCCTTCATGCGCTTGTAGCGCGCCAGGATATCCGTGGCGGTATAGCCCTCGGGATGGCCGACGTGCAGGCCGGCGCCGGAGGGGTAGGGGAACATATCCAGGATGTAGTACTTCGGCTTCGGATCAAAATCTACGGCCCGGAACGTCCTATGCTCTTCCCAATAGCGCTGCCACTTGGGTTCGATCTCTGATGGTTTGTACTCTCTGGGCATTAGGGCTACTCCTTGGCGAGGCGTCCCGCCTGATACTCTGTGATCATCCACTCAACAAACTGCCGGGTCTCACGCGCTCGTTCATCACGCGACTGGAAGCACGACGGCTCGCCTGCGCCATCGCGGAGGCGCACCGCCTCCTCAATCAGCCGGTGCCAGCGCGAGGGCAGGCTCGCCAGCGCATGCTCTGCGCCCGCGCGCTTCGAGACAATGGCGCCCTGGGCCAGCGTGGCGTGGATCCGGCATAGCGTCAACACCGCGAACTGTACGTCGGCATCTCGCGCGAAGGCGGAGCGTCTGCCGACTTCCCGCGGCCAGACGACGGTGAGGTTGTGCCCCATGGCTCGCTCGACGCCATCCCAACTCGCATCGAACGGCAGTGCTCGCGGGGGAGGCCCGGCCACGGTGATGCCGCGGTGTTTGACTGCCCACCAGGTGACGGCGTTCGCGTCCCAATGGCCACTGGCCCAAAACGCTCCGGCGTCGCAATAGGGGTAGGGGGGCAACTCGGGGTTGCTTTTCCCCAGCTCCGCCAGCGGGAGGTAGATCCCATCCAGCCGGGTGGCAAGCGGGTGATCCCGCCGCAAACGGCGATGCATCGCCCGCATCCGCTTCACCTCATCCGCGTCTGGCCGGCGCTCCAGCACCGTCACGAAATCGATATCGCTCCTGCCGGGCTCATAGCCCCCGAGCGCGAGCGACCCGTAGAGATAGATGCCGTGAACGCTGCCTGGCAACGCCTTGTGGAGCAAGACGGCGTAGGCCCGCATCAAGGCATCGACATCCTCCGGCAGGGGTGCATCATGCCAATCTCGCTGCCACATGGGCTCACTCTCAGAAGGCTTCTGCTCTCTCGGCATGATGCAACTCTTCAATCAAAGGTTCAAGCAAATGACATCCAATGGCTTCCAGCCATGCCGCACCCACAGTGTACCCGGGCGCGCGCTCTCTGTCAAGCGCACTGCCATAAGGAGAAGGCCGCCCTCACGCACGGTGCTCGAAGCTCCGCGCTGCTTTCCGGCAAAGCCCTTCGGGGCTTCTCCTCGCAGCCACCGCCGTTTTGAGACTGGGAGTATCCCCAACCCAGCCCGGCAGGGCTTCGCTCGCAAGCAGCGCGGTGATTTATCGCCGCCCGCCAGGTTGCGCGCTGCTTCCGAGGCTTCGGATTCCTTATGTCGGAATCTCAGCGATGGCGGTCCGGCCCACTTCTGTGCAGCATCCGGCGGGAGGGAGTGCCCGTATGACTGAAGACCAGGCCGGGCAATTCCTCTCCGGCGGTGGGGGCCCGGCAGGATAGCCCCGCCGGTCCGGCCCCCGTCTCGCTACTCCTTCCGCCCGCCGAACACCGCCCACATGCCGTGCTCCCACCATACCTGGGCGTCGGCAAAGCCGGCCTCGCTCAGCCATTCCACCTGCCGCGCGGCTGGCTCCCAGCGCTCCGTGGGGTTGTGCTCCGGGTCGGGGAAGACGCGATCGCGAAACATCTTCCAGAGCTTCAGGTACCCGGGGCTGACGCGACCCGCCCCGGCCAGGGAGCGCGTGTGCTGATCCCACTCCTCCAGGTATCGCCTCTGCATCGTCCAATCGCCGCCGAGCACTTCATCCGCGATGGCGACGATGCCCCCTGGCTTCAGCACCCGATGGATGCGCCGGAAGAGGCGCTGGCGCTGCTCGCCCGTCAGGTGATGCAGGGCGATCGAGGAGACCACGGCGTCGTAGCCGTCTGGCACGGCGGTCTCCCAGGCGGTCGCCTCCATCGCCGCTTCGACCCAGGTGACGCGCCCATTGAAGCGGGCAAGCCTCCGGCCCGCCACCACGCGCATCACGGGCGAGGAGTCTACCCACACCGCCTGAGCCGAAGGGTACTGCTTGAGGAGCGCCGCGATCAGGCGGCCCCCTCCTGCCCCCAGGTCCACCACCCGGATGGGGTGCTGGCGCGCGGCTGCAAGTCGGCGCACGATCTCGGCGTGCAGGTGTCGGTAACACGGCACGGCGCGAGGTGCTTCCGTATCGTAGGTCAGTGCAAAGGTTTCCCAGCGCCTGGCAGTTGTCTCACTCATCTTCCCATTGTCCTATTTCGCTTGCGCCAGCAGCCGGTTCAGCGCGCTGATGTAGGCGCGCACGCCGGCCTCCACCACATCGGTGCTGGCGCCTTGCCCGGTTGCGGTGACACCATCGCGATCCAGAGTGACGCGCGCGAGGCCCAAAGCGCCTTTCTCGGCGGTCGCCGCGTTGAGTTGATACTCCTTCAGCGTCACCCCAAGGCCGGTGACACGGTCGATGGCACGGAAGCAGGCCTCCATGGGCCCATCCCCGGTGGCCGATTGTTCGAGGACCGCCTCGCCACTACGCAGCGCGACGCTGGCCGTAGGGCGCACGCCCGTTCCGGAGGTCACCCGGAAGCTCTCCAGATCGTACGTCTGGTTGGTAGCGCCGCGCTCGTCCGCCATCAAGGCGTGCAGGTCCTCATCAAAGACCTCCTTCTTGGCATCGGCTACGGCCAGGAAGCGCTGATGCACGCGCTCCATCTCCTCGGGAGAGAGGCTGTAGCCCAGGACCTCCAGGCGATGCCGCACCGCGTGCCGGCCGGATCGGGCAGTCAGCACGATCTCCGTGCCGGCGGCGCCCACTTCCTCGGGGCTGAAGATCTCGTAGTTGTCGCGATTCTTGAGCACGCCATCCTGGTGGATCCCCGAAGAGTGCGCGAAGGCATTCGCGCCCACCACCGCCTTGTTGCGCGCCACGGTGAGGCCCGTCAGCCGGCTGACCAGGCTGCTGGTGCGGCACAGCTCGCTGGTGACGACGTCGGTGTAGGCGCCGTAGTAGTTGCGGCGCACCTTCAGCGCCATGACCACCTCTTCCAGGGAGGCATTGCCGGCGCGCTCGCCGATGGCGTTGATCGTGCACTCCACCTGTTGGGCGCCTGCCTTCACCGCCGCCAGGGAGTTGGCGACGGCCATGCCCAGGTCGTTATGGCAATGAACGCTGAGGATCGCCTGGTCGATGTTGCGCACGTTGCGCCGGATATCGGCGATGAGCCGGCCCCACTGCGCCGGCACGGCGTAGCCCACCGTGTCAGGGATATTCACCACCGTCGCTCCGGCCTCGATCACCGCTTCCAGCACCTGGTAGAGGTAACGCCGGTCGCTGCGCGAGGCATCCTCGGTGGAGTACTCGACGTCCGGGCAGAGGCTGCGCGCGTAGCGGACGGCCTCGACGCCCATGGCGAGCAGCTCCTCGCGGCTGCGTCGAAACTTATGCCTCGCGTGGATGTCCGAGCTGCCCAGGACGATGTGGATGCGCGGGCGCTCCGCCTCGCGCACCGACTCCCACACGGCATCGATATCTGCCTTCACCGCCCGGGCGAGGGCTGTGATCACGGGTCCCTTTACCGCGCGGGCGATCTCCTGCACCGCCTTGAAGTCACCCGGGGAAGAGCAGGGGAACCCCGCCTCGATCACATCAACGTTCAGCCGCGCCAACTGGTGCGCGAGCTCCAGCTTTTCTCGCCCGGTGAGGCTGGCGCCGGGAGACTGCTCGCCGTCGCGAAGGGTCGTGTCAAAGATGTGTACCTTGTGCTCCATGTCTCACTCCCGGGGATGGCGTGCCACGCGCTCCCCTCCAATCGCGGCCCTTGGCTCTCGCCGTTCGCCCGAAGGACGCTACGGTGACTCCCGTGCACCCCATAAATGCAAAAAGCCCTTCGTCTCCCCAACAGAGACGAAAGGCCATCCCTTCCGCGGTACCACTCTGCTTGACCGGCGCTCGCGCGCGCGGCCCCCTTTGCCGCTGCGGCCCCTTGGGCGACAGCGCCTCCCTGCTTACGGGGGGAGAGACCGTCCCGGACTACTCCCGGCGTTTTTGGCACCGGTTTCGGCGGGCAACTCCAGGGCGAGTTCGGGCGGCTCCTGCGACGCCGGTTTCCAGCGACCCGGCTCTCTGGCAGTCCGGACTGCCGCCTTACTACTCCCTTTCACAGTCTTTCGAGCGTATTCGTTTATCTGTGTTTATTATAGGCATGAGACGCCCGCATGTCAAGCATCTTGTCATTGCAAGTAACACCGTCGCGACCGGGCCTCCGAGGTGCGGCCTCTCCGTCGATTGCGGAGCAAGGGGTTGGTCCCGATGTCGCGGGATCCCCAAGGCGAGCTCCTCTTTTCGCGGGCCGATGGTGCCCCGCAGCGACATGCGAGACTGACCTCGGCGGCCGCGAACGCGCGTTTGACAAGGGAGAATCGCTTTGTTATGATGGAAAGAGATGGTGCGACGTGGCAGGGTGAGTGGGACGAGATGACGCTGCAGGACAAACTGGCAATTCTACCGGACCGGCCGGGGTCATATCTGATGAAGAACGCGGCCGGCGATGTGCTGTACGTAGGCAAGGCGGTGTCGCTGCGCAACCGTGTGCGCTCCTATTTCCACGCCTCCGCCGATCACACGCCGAAGGTCCGGCGTCTCGTGAGCGAGATTGCCGACATCGAT
Source organism: Armatimonadota bacterium (assembly GCA_012841485.1). Next base: position 2,296 of record DUUU01000228.1, on the reverse strand, counting down.
TGGATCATCACAGATACCGAGCTTGAGGCGCTCATCCTTGAGTGCAACCTGATCAAGAAGTATCGCCCGCGATTCAACGTGCGCCTGCGCGACGACAAGCACTACCCGTACATCTGTGTCACTCTGACCGAGGAGTACCCCCGCCTGATGCTGGTGCGCGAGTCCAAGAAGGATGGCAACCGCTACTTCGGGCCCTACACCGACGCGCGCGCCGTCCGGCAGAGCATCGCGCTCCTCAGTCGCATCTTTCGCCTCCGCTCCTGCCACCATCAGGTGACGGGGAACGAGCCCGAGAAGCTGTGCCTCTACTACCACATCAACGAGTGCAGCGGTCCCTGCGCAGGGAAGATCAGCAAGGAGGAGTATCGCCAGACGGTGGAGGAGGCGTGTCTCTTCCTGGAAGGCCGGCAAGATGCCCTGTTGAAGCAACTGCGCCAGGAGATGGAGCGCTCCGCGGAACGCCTCAACTTCGAGCGGGCCGCCCGCCTGCGGGATCAGATCAAGGCGCTGGAGACGATTCGGGAGCGACAGAAGGTGCTCTCCACCACCCTCGTCGATCAGGACGTGGTCGCCCTGGTGAGCGATGATGGCCAGGCGTGCGCCCAGCTCCTCTTCATGCGCAATGGAAGGCTCGTCGGCCAGGAGCACTTCTACCTGGAGGGCGCCACGGATGAGGAGCTCAGTCAGGCGACGGCAGAGTTCTTGAAGCAGTACTACCAGGACGCGACGTATGCGCCCCGGGAGGTCTTGGTCGAGCGCGACATCGCGGAGCACGACATCATCGAGGCGTTCCTGCGCCAGAAACACGGCAAAAAGGTGCACATCACGGCGCCCTCGCGCGGCGAGAAGAGGCGGCTCGTGGAGATGGCGCACACCAACGCCCTGGATGCGCTCCGCCAGCTCCGAGTGAAGCTCGACTCGGACAAGGCGCGCAATCAGGAAGCGCTCGCCGCGCTCAAGGAGGCGCTCGGGATGGAACGGGTGCCCCTGCGCATCGAAGCCTACGATATCTCCCACACTCAGGGCGTTGAGACCGTCGGTGCCATGGTGGTCCTGCAAGCCGGCGCGCCCAAGAAATCGGATTACCGGCGCTTCATCGTGAAGAGCCTGGGGCCCGACCCGGACGACTTCGCCGCGATGAAGGAGGTCGTCGGGCGTCGCCTCTCGCGGGGTAAGATGGGCGACGAGAAGTTTCGCGAGATGCCCGACCTGCTCCTCATCGATGGCGGGAAGGGTCAACTCAACGCCGCGCTGGAGGCGATGCGCCAGATGGAGGTCGAGATCCCCGCGGTTGGGCTTGCGAAACAGTTCGAGGAGATCTTCCTTCCCGGACAGCAGGAGGCGTTGCGCTTGCCGCGTCACTCCCCGGCGCTGCACCTCTTGCAGCGCGTGCGCGATGAGGCCCACCGCTTTGCCGTGAGCTACCATCGCAAGCGCCGCTCCAGGCGCTCCACGCGCTCCCTGCTCGATAGCGTCCCTGGCATCGGCCCGAAGCGGAAACGCGAGCTGCTGCGCCACTTTGGCTCTCTTTCCCGCATCCGTCGCGCCAGTATCGAGGAGCTCGCTGCCTGCCCCAGCATGAACCAGCTCGCCGCAGAAGCCCTGTATCACAGCCTTTGCACCGCCGACTCGGATCACGCGACCGCTGGCGCCTGAGCCCGATGAGAATGGCGCGCATCTTGCATCGCCGTTCTCCACGTTCGGGACGCGCGCGCGTGGCGCATGGCGCCGGGAGGAGCACGCACACAGACCGAGAGCACTTCGGACCCGGTGCTGTTTCGGGAAAGGCGAGACGGGATCCATGGGCGAGCTCCGCGGCAGGCGCGAAGAGGGCAGATCCACGGCCGCAGCGTCGTCGCGGGTTCAGATGCCTGCCTGGACGACGCCCGAGAAAGCCGCGTCTTCCATAGCGGACCTCCTGTGCCTTCTGGCGGGAGATGCCCAGCTAGACGCGCAGGGATCGGCACACCTTGCCCTGATCCGCGACCTCCTGGAGCCCTTCGCGGCGGGGAGAACAGACCAGGCGCTCACTGTGATCTGCCAGCGCGTAGCTGCCTTGATGGGCGTGCCGCAGTGCTCACTCTTTCTTTGGGACGAGGCCAGTGGATGCCTCGTGCTCGTAGCCCAGGCCGGGGCGCCCAACGCCCCTCTCCAGATGCAGCCAGCGCCCCCCACCACTCCAGACCGCCTTCCTGACTGGGTGCGCGAGATGGAGCGCCTCGGCCATAGCGTGGCGCCACCCCGGCCATCGCGCTTGCAGCGCCGACGGCGGCGCGCCCGCTCGCTCTCGGATGCG